>JAUWIE010000062.1 GCA_030605515.1 Thermoplasmatota archaeon | reverse complement strand
GTTGAAATTGTGGAAAGCACAAACAACAAAATAAGCAGAAAGTCATATTTTTTTTATTGTTATTGTCGCTGGTCATTTTGAAGGTCTGTTAGTAAAAAAAATGTGAAAGATTCCGGGGAATTCTTTTTCAGACAAGCTCCTTAGATAAGTTTTTGTTTCGTCTTTTGTAATTTCCCCACCAATTTCTCTAAATTCTCAACCCGTTCTATAAGCCTCTTTATTCCCTCAAGAACTCGAGTAGCGTCATCATAAATTTTATTAAAGGTGCTGGGTCTAGGCCGTAAGCCTCTTTACAACGTCTAAAAATCATTGTTTTTTATAATTTTACAAGACAGAAGAAACAATAACAAGTAATTGATATTGTTAATCATATTTAACGATTTACCGTAAAATTATTAAGTATGTTTTACTATATATGTTTATTATGAATGATGTAATAGGACAAATTATTAGAGAGTATTGGGCTAGGGGTTTACCCAAAATAAAGAACAGGGACATAGATATTTCATTGGAAAAAAATTTTATAACTGATATAGTCGGACCAAGGAGAGCAGGAAAAACATATCTTATGTTTTTAACAATTAAAAAAATCATAGAAAAAACAAGCAAAGAATCAACTATCTATATCAATTTTGAAAATAGAAAATTATTACCCTCCAGGAAAACATATTTTAATGATATCATTGAATTTATTTATGGAGAAAATCTCCTTGAAAAATACAGAACTGTTTATCTTTTCCTTGACGAAGTTCAACGTATAGAAAAATGGGAACAATACGTCAGAAGCGTATATGATGAATTTAAAGGTAAAATCAAAATTTTCGTTAGTGGATCATCTGCAAATCTTTTAAGTAAAGAATATTCAAAATTATTAACTGGAAGACATTTAACAACACATGTTACTCCCCTCAGCTTTAAAGAATTTCTTGATTTTAAAAAAATAAATATATCTTCAAAAAAATTCACTGAACAAGAAGAATCAATCATTAAGAAAAAATTGTCAGAATACTTAAAAACTGGTGGATTTCCTGATGTTGTACTTGGAAAGGAAAAAGAAGAAATCATCTCTCAACTTTTTACAGATATAGTAACAAGGGATGTACTATCTAGGATTGATATAAGGAAAGAAGACGTAGTTGAAGAATTTTCATATTACCTTGCAAGTAACGTTTCTAATCTTCTCAGTTTTAATAAGATGAAAAACTATTTTACAAGCAGAGGTATAAAGATTTCGGTTCCAACTCTTACTAATTATTTTTGGCATTTGAAAAACGCTTTTTTATTTTATGATAGTTTAATTTTTTCGTATACAATTAAAGATCAAATGCAATACCCCCGAAAAATTTATTGTATCGACAATGGTATTGTTAATATTGTAGGATTTAAATCATCTGAAAATATCGGCAATATTTATGAAAACACGGTTGCAAATGAACTTGTTAGGCGAGGTAACAAGATTTATTATTGGAAAAATAGACAACAAGAAGAAGTCGATTTTGTAGTAAAAAATGGAACGCAAGTTAAACAATTAATTCAAGTATGCTATGACTTGGATGATGTAGATACAAAAAAACGTGAAATAAAGTCATTAATTAAAGCTATGAATTCTTTTAAATTAGATGAAGGGTTAATAATCACTGAAAAAATTAATGATGTAGAAACTATTGATAACCAGAAAATCATTTACAAACCGTTATGGAGATGGTTATTAGAAAAATAAGGTGCTGGGTGTAGGCCGTAAGCCTCTTTATTCCTTCTGGAAAACAGTAAATTCTATGGATTTTGAAGACGTAAGTTCAAATAAAAAACATACTATTTTTTCAATTCTTTAAGAAATTCTTCTCTACTGATTTTTGCTTGTCGTAATATTCCAAGCAATGTTCCAATTTCTAATTCATCATGTAATGGAACAACACATCCGATCTTGCTTTGACTTGTATCTTTGATTAACATTACATGGCTACCTTTTTGTCGAATCTTCTTAAAACCAAATTGGGCAAGAATCTTGATAAGTTCATGCCCGGATAGTCTTGGAAGCTTTACCATAATCGGTAACCTCAAAAAATGATACAAAAGGTTTCGATGTTTTTTTCATCGGAAACTCTTCTAAATAAAGTTCTGTAGCTTCCTTTAGATTTTTAATTGCTTCCTCGATAGTTTTTCCTTGAGACACTGTGCCGACTTCAGGACAACCAGCGACATAATATTTTTTTTCTTTATGAACTACCACACTAAAAACATTGTTCATAATAATACTATAGGTTTAATATTATTTAATCTTTCTTCTTGATTTTCAGTATATTGAAAGGTGCTGGGTCTAGACCATAAACCTCTATGCAACACTATTTTCTCATTATTTTTTATAAATTATAACGACAGAAATTCAATGATAGTCATAAAATAACCGAAAAATTTATATTCTATAGTATACTATAATATACTATGGACACTACAATTCAAGTGAGTAAAAATTTGCAAAAGGAACTACTTAAAAGAAAATTTTTTAACAAAGAAACATATGAAGAAGTAATTTGGGATTTAATAGAAGATACTCAAGAACTTAGCGAACAAACAAAAAAAGAAATCGCTCAATCTCGTGCTGAATATAAAGCAGGTAAAACTCATACTCTTGCAAAAATAAAAAAAGAGATGGGTGAATGAGTTACGAGATAATTTTTACCGATACTTCACGAAAACAGTTTAAAAAACTTGGAAAAGATTTACAGAAACGAATAATTAAAGCTTTAGAAAGAATCAGAATAAGACCTGAAGTACATGTAAAAAAACTTGTAGGCGACCCTGGTTATAGGTTAAGAGTTGGTAATTACAGAGTAATAATTGATATTTATAAAGATAAACTAATTATTTTAGTTATAAAAGTTGGAAATAGAAAAAATATTTATAAAAAGATCTAAGGTGCTGGGTGTAGGCCGTAAACCTCTTTCTTAAGTATTTATAATCAATAACGTCTGATTTTTAAAGTTTAGTCTTAGTTCTATAGTTTTCCGATTATTAAAGAAGCTAATAAACATTTTACTAAACTCTTTAGAATCGGATGACTCACTTGAAAAACTCAAGTTGGAATTTTTCCGAGAAAAGCAAGTTCATTTTTTGTTATATAGCTTGTTTAGGGGGAAAGGCTGAGATATAACACAAGAATGCACAACAAAATCTTGGATTATTAGGCGTGAAAAAACACCCCGATCTGGAAATCATGACCTTGTTCTTTTTGATGAAAGCGATGCCCCTATTGCTGCATTTGAAATTTTTCTAAGATATGATGTTGATGAAAAAAAAGGGAATGAAGTTAAGAAAAAAGGACTATACTTTAGTGGATTCAAAAAGCATTTAGATGAGGATTATAAAAAGTTGGAAAAATCAGATGTAAGTATGATATATATTTAAACTACTTTTATAAAGGAAAATCCAAACAATCAACACTTAGCCTACAAGATGAAAAGGAATGGCAATATCGGAAAAATCTTTCTAAATGTGTATCTTGCTTGCAATGAACTTGCGATGAGGCATAAGAATCCCAATATTAAACTAGCAATATGGATAGTCGAAGTAAGAGATGATGGAATAGCAGGTATAGGATCGGGAAAAAATTGGTTGAAGTGATATTCTCTTAAAGATTAAAGTGATTTAAAAGAATTTGTCATGTTAAACATTCATAAAATAAGTTTTGTGAACTTTTAAGGACAAATTTGCTTTTCATGCTCTTCACTGTTTTAGTTACAATTTGTGCAACTCCCATGAACAGTTGGGTTTCCAAAAAACGTTGCATTTACCGAAAACTAGTTATAGTTAGCATAACTATGATAGTTATGGTAACATGAATTATAGAACAATTAATGTCACATCAGATACATATGAGAAATTAGTTCTTTATAAACATGGCAATATGAGTTTTGATGATGTCATCAATGAGTTTATGAAATTCGTTGAAGAAAAAAAGTTTTACAACCATATACTTAAAGAACATCGAAAAAGGATGATTAAAATAAAATCGGGAGATTTTATAGAATCTGATAATTTAAAAGATGCTTTAAAAAATATTTGAGGAATCTCTTTGGAATCGAACAAAAAAGCAACTGTTTATAAAATAATCCAAGGAAGGGATTTTTTAAGAGATGTTAAAAAGATACTTAAGAGCGGAGATAAATCAGTATTATTGGATATTCAAGAAATAATTGATGAATTAAAAATCAATCCACATAAGAAACGGCCAAAGATGGATATAAAACTCATATCGCCAAAGAAAGAATCAACATATCGGGTTCGATTAGGAAAACATAGATTGGTCTATGAAATAGATGAAACCAATAAGACCATTTCACTTACAATGTTTTTTATTCGAGGAAAAGGATATTGATTGAAATCAACAGACATCTACCGCGAATTTTTTACTTATTCTTATTCCATGGAATTATCAGGAAATGATAATTCCTTACCCCATTGTGCCCTCACCTACAGCATACCTATAAAAATTCGGTTCGGGACATACAACCGGTGAGTATCTGGCCCTATATCTTACAAGACTCCCCCCACCAAAATTCCCTTTAGGGAAACTTTAGATATCCAGCTCAGAACATTAGACAAAATGACGTTTAAGGTTTGATAATCATATTTAATCTTAAAGGGTCAAAAAATAAGTTATTTTTTTAATACTTTCAATAAACCCATAAATCATTTTAAACAAAAACTTTGAATATGTAAATATAATGTGGAGAGAAAGTATCATACCTCATAAGATCATATGTTTTACTCAATATGCTGGGGGGCAATCTTGAAAAACATAATAATTAAAGGAGCAAGAGAGCACAATCTGAAAAATATCAATGTAATTTTTCCAAGAGATAAATTCATAGTGATAACCGGTCTTTCAGGATCAGGTAAATCAACTCTTGCATTTGACACTATATATGCAGAAGGACAACGAAGATACGTTGAATCACTTTCTGCTTATGCAAGGCAATTTCTTGGTCTTATGCATAAACCAGATGTTGATAGTATCGAAGGTTTATCACCAGCTATATCAATTGAACAAAAAACTACAAGTAAAAACCCTCGTAGTACAGTTGGGACAATAACTGAGATCTATGACTACCTACGGCTTTTATATGCACGGGTTGGAACACCTTATTGCCCTGAGCATAATATAAAGATTGAATCACAGTCCCCTGAAAAAATCGCAAAAAAAATTACCGAGGACTACAAGGGAATGATCACAGTTCTATCACCAATTATCCGCCAAAAAAAAGGTACTTATGAACAACTCTTCAAGGATTTAAACAAAGATGGTTATACCCGAGTTCGAGTAAATAAAGCAATTTATAGGACAGATGAAACAATAAATCTTGATCGGTATAAAAAACATGATATTGAAGTAGTAATCGATCGGCTAAATACTAGTGATATGTCAAGATTAACGGAAGCATGTGAAAATGCACTGAAAAAATCAGATGGTCTAATATTTATTCTTGATAAAAAAGGAAATGAGCATATCTATTCATCAAAAATGGCTTGTCCTAAATGTGGCATGGTGTTTGAGGAACTTCAACCTAGAATGTTTTCATTTAACAGCCCATTTGGTGCCTGTGAAGAATGTCATGGTCTTGGAATAAAAATGGATTTTGATGTTGATTTAATAATTCCAGATATTGATTTATCAATTGCAGATGGTGCAATTAAACTTTATAAAAGCATGCGAGATGGCTGGCGTATTCATTTCCTTGGTGGTGTGGCTAAACACTATGGCTTTAACATTTTCACTCCAATCAAAGACCTAAATGAAGAACAATACAACGTGCTAATGTATGGTTCATCAGAGAAAATCAGGTTTAATATGGTAACTAGAAATGGAGAATCACAGTGGTCAGGACGAGGGACCTGGGAGGGGTTAATACCGCAAACAGAGCGGCTCTATAAACAAACTGAGTCTGACTATAGACGAAGGGAAATGGAGAAATTCATGAGGATTTCACTATGTCCAATCTGTCAAGGTAAAAGACTGAAAAAAAAGGTTTTAAACGTAAAAATTGCTGATAAATCAATTAGCGATATAACAGATTTATCCATAAAACAAAGCATAGTTTTTTTTAAAACACTCATACTTACAAAGAAACAAGAAGAAATTGCTTGGCAGATATTAAAGGAGATAAAAGAAAGACTTGATTTTCTTGGTAAAGTTGGTCTTAATTACCTTACCCTGTCACGAAACGCTGGTACTCTTTCAGGTGGGGAAGCTCAAAGAATTAGACTTGCAACACAGATAGGATCAAATCTCATGGGCGTTATTTATATCCTTGATGAACCATCAATAGGCCTTCATCAAAAAGATAACAAGAAATTAATTGATACATTGCATCGACTCAGAGATCTTGGAAACACTTTAATTGTTGTCGAACATGATGAAGAAACCATAAGACATGCAGATCATGTTATTGACATGGGACCTGGAGCAGGACTTCATGGTGGCAAAATAATTGCAGAAGGAACACCGGAAGAAATCGAAAAACATCCTGCATCACTTACAGGAAAATATCTATCAGGTAAACTTCAAATAGCTATTCCTGAAAGTAGAAGAAAATCAAATAATTTTATTTACATTAATGGCTGCCGGGAACATAATTTGAAAAATATAGATATAAAAATACCAATGAGTGTTCTAACACTTATAACTGGTGTTTCAGGTAGTGGGAAATCAACTCTCATATATGACATACTTTACAAGGGTTTAATGAGAAAAATACATAATTCAAGAGTTATACCAGGTGATCATGATTCTATTGAGTTTGATGAAAAAGTCGACAAGGTAATAGTGATTAATCAAAGTCCGATAGGGAAAACACCACGAAGTAATCCTGCGACTTATACTAAATTATTTGATGAAATAAGAAGACTTTTTGCAAAAACATCTGAAGCAAAACGAAGAGGTTACAAACCTGGAAGGTTCTCTTTTAATGTAAGAGGCGGTCGATGTGAAGCATGTAACGGAGATGGATTAATAAAAATTGAAATGAATTTTTTACCAGATATATATATTGAATGTGAAGAATGTAAAGGAAAACGATACAATAAAGAAACACTAGAAGTAACCTACAAAGGAAAAAACATAGCAGATGTCCTTAGTATGAGTGTTGAAGAAGCACTTGACTTATTCAAAAACATCCCTTTTTTAAAAAAGAAACTTGAAGCCTTATCAAAAGTAGGACTTGATTATATTAAACTTGGTCAAAGCTCAATTACGTTATCAGGTGGGGAGGCTCAAAGAATTAAACTTACAAGAGAACTATCTAAGAAAAGTACAGGTAGAACAGTTTACCTATTAGATGAACCTACAACAGGTCTTCATTTCCATGATGTTAAAAAACTAATTGCTGTTTTAAATAGCCTAGTTGATAAAGGAAACTCAGTCATTGTAATAGAACATAACCTTGAAGTAATAAAATCCGCTGATTTTTTAATTGATTTAGGTCCTGAAGGAGGGGATTTAGGCGGGGAAGTTGTTGCTTTTGGAACACCTGAAGACGTTGCAAATAACAAAAATAGTTATACTGGTGAAATACTAAAACCTATTTTTTCAAAAGGTAAAAAGAAATGTTTAATATAACAGATCTTCCAACATATCCAGGGTGTTATCTATTCAAAGATAAAAATGATACAATTATCTATGTTGGTAAAGCTAAAAACATAAAAAAACGAGTGAAAAGTTACATTCAAAAAAACGATTTAGATCCAAAAACAAAAAGTTTAATTAAACATGCACTGTCAATGGATTTTATTACAACTGATAATGAAGTTGAAGCATTAATTTTAGAAAATACTCTTATTAAAAAATATCAACCAAAATATAACATTAGATTAAAAGATGCGAAAAACTTTGCGTATATACAAGTAACTGATGAAGAATACCCTAGGATTCTGCTTGCAAGAAAAAAAATAGGAAAAGGAAAATTTTATGGTCCTTTTGTATCTGCTCATGAACGAGATTATATCCTCTATTTCCTAAGGAAAACCTTTCTTTTAAGAACCTGTAAAAAAATGCCTAAGAAACCCTGCCTACGTCATCATATCAATCTCTGCGATGCACCATGCAAAGGACTTATCTCAAAACAAGAGTATCATGATAAAATCGAGAAAATAAAACTTGTACTATCTGGGAAAACAAAAGAATTAATTAAGAAAATGAAAAAAGAAATGGAAAATCATTCAAAAAAATCACAGTTTGAACGATCTTTACAACTTCGCAATCAGATAACAGCACTTGAAAAACTCAGTGAAAGACAAAACATGCAAAGACAAAAAAAATACAATGAGGATATCATAAACTTTGAAATATCAGATAATAAAGTCTATCTGTTACTTTTTAATATTTACAAAGGGATACTTTCAAATAAAAATGAATTCTTGTTTGAGTATCATGATGGTTTTTTTGAGGAATTTATTGTTCAATATTACTCAGAAAACCCTATTCCAAAAGAACTCATCGTTCCAATGAAAATAGATAACTCATTAAATGTTTTTTTAGAAAAAATGAGTGGTAAAAAGATAAGAATTACTACTCCACAAAAAGGCGAGAAAAAACAACTGCTTAATCTTGTTTTAAAAAATATTGAAATTACGTTTTTTACAGATGTTGTAAAAGTTCATGCTCTTAAATCAAAACTTAATTTACAAGAGGCACCTTCCATTATTGAATGTTTTGACATATCTCATCTCTCAGGTACTTCTACTGTTGGATCTATGGTTCAATACCGAAATGGAAGACCTGATAAAAACAATTATAGGAGATTTAAAATTAGAACTGTTGAAGGTATTGATGATTTCGCAGCAATTGCTGAGATTGTAAGAAGACGATACACACGGCTTATCGTAGAAGATGCTAAACTTCCTAATCTAATAATTATCGATGGAGGAAAAGGACAATTAAATTTTGCATTAAAGGAACTTGAAAAACTTGGATTGAAAATTCCGATAATATCTATTGCAAAAAACTTTGAAGAGATATTTTTACCAGGTTCAAATATACCTCTTAAGCTTGGAAAAACAGAGAAAGCATTGAAATTTGTTCAAGAGATACGAGATGAAGCACATAGATTCGCAATTAAATATAACCGTTTACTTAGGAAAAAAGAATTGATAGCATGAACGAGTTTAAATTAACTACAAGCTTAAAGCCACGTGGATCACAACCTGAAGCGATAAAAAAACTAGTAAATGGACTTGAAAACAATAAGCAATATCAAACACTTCTCGGGGTAACTGGATCTGGAAAGACGTTTGCAATGGCTAATGTAATAGAGCAAATCCAGAAACCAACTCTTGTTTTTGCTCATAATAAAACACTTGCAGCGCAACTTTATGGCGAGTTCAAAGAGTTCTTCCCTGAAAACCGTGTTGAATATTTTGTTTCATATTATGATTATTATCAGCCTGAATCGTATATTCCGCAGAAGGATCAATACATCGAAAAAGACGCAGATGTTAATCCAAAAATTGAACAGATGAGACTTGCGACAACAGCTTCGCTTCTTTCAAGAAAAGATGTTATTGTTGTTGCATCAGTTTCCTGTATCTACAGCGTTGGTGATCCATATGATTTTTCAAGACTAGGTGTTGAAATAAGAAACAATCAAAAAATTGAAAGAAACGAGATACTAGGAAGACTCGTTGACATGCAATACGAGAGAAACGATCTTGATCTAAAACCAGGTAGATTCAGGGTAAAAGGAGATACAATTGATTTAATTCCTGGTTATTACGAAAACATAATAAGATTTGAAATGTTTGGTGATGAAGTTGAAAAAATCAAAGAAATCAACAAGATAACAGGTGAAACAACTGATATTTTTGATTATATTTTTATATATCCTGCAAAACATTTTGTAATAGCTGAAGAAAAAAAACAAAAAGCTGTTGATTCAATTAAAAAAGAACTAGAAGAGCGACTACCTGAACTTGAAATGATTGAAGCTCATAGATTAAAACAGAGAGTTCTCTATGATATCGAAATGCTTGAAGAAACAGGTTTTTGTAAAGGTGTTGAGAATTATTCACGGCATTTCGATGGGAGAAAACCTGGTGAAACACCATACTGTCTTCTTAATTATTTTCCAGATGATTTCCTAATGTTTATCGATGAAAGTCATCGTACAATTCCACAGGTTCATGGTATGCATCGTGGAGATTACTCCCGGAAAAAAGCACTTATTGATTATGGGTTCAGACTTCCAAGTGCCTATGATAACAGGCCTCTTACCTTTGATGAATTTAAAAAATTTTTGAAAAACGTGATCTTTGTTTCCGCAACACCGGGTGATTATGAACTAGGAATCTCAAATCAAGTTGTAGAGCAAATAATAAGGCCAACTGGTCTTGTTGATCCAAAGTGTGAAGTTAGACCAATTAAAGGACAAGTTCCTGATCTTATATCTGAAATCAATAAAACAATAAGTAGAAATGAACGTGTGCTTGTGACAACGTTAACTAAACGGCTTGCTGAAGAGCTATCTGAGTATTTAGCAGAGCAGAATATTAAAACACGTTATCTTCATAGTGAAATTGATACCCTTGAAAGAACTGAGATTATTCGACAATTACGGCTTGGAAAGTTTGATGTTTTAGTTGGTATTAATTTACTACGTGAGGGAATTGATATCCCTGAAATAGGTTTTATTGGTATTCTTGATGCTGACAAGGAGGGGTTTCTACGGGATGCTAGAAGCCTTATCCAGATTATTGGACGAGCAGCTAGAAATGTGAATTCTACAGTTGTTTTATACGCTGATAACTTTACTGATTCAATTCAAAAAGCACTTGAAGAAACAGATAGACGAAGGACTCTACAGCTTGAATTTAATAAAAAACATAGAATAACACCTACTACAATAATTAAACCAATTAAAGAAAAAGTCGTCGATGTAAAAGATACGAAACATATACCTAAAAAGGATATCCCAAAGATGATTATTCAGCTTGAAATCGAAATGATAGAAGCTGCGGATAATCTAGATTTTGAAAAAGCAATTCATCTCAGAGATAAAATACAGCGATTAAATCAGACACTGACAAAATAAAAAATTATTTTCTCAGGGAGGCTAATACTTTTGATATTCTCCTATTCATGTTTTTAAAACAAAAACAGCCATGTAACAAATATAAAGAGTTAGAACCGTCTTCTAACCAAGCTAACTTATTTTGATATTAATTTTCTTTCAAATAAGGATTAATCAGATACCGTAATTGTCTTTTTACTGCTTGTATTAGTGTTATCTGCAGTATCATAAGCAGCTATCCAATATGTTATAATAGAATCACTTGGAAATTGTCCAAGTTCTAAACCAAAAATAGGGTTATTTGACTGGTTTTGTAAGGGGTCTTCCTCATGTCTACTTTGAATTGGGTTATCTGCATATCTGTACATCAAATCTTTTTTAATTGTTGTACCATCATCCCAGAATAAAACAACTTTTTTTACTGAAAAAGAACTATCACTGCTGACATTTGCATATATTACAATATTACTTGTATTTGTAGAATTCTTGGGTTTGTAATAAAAGTCATTAATATTAGGGGTCTTTTGATGACAACAACTATTATTTATAGCAATTGAAACTGTATCAATTGATGACTTTCCAAAAAGGTCAAATGCTTTTACATTGATTTTATGATCACCACTATTAAGTTTGCTAACATCCCATTCAATAAACCAGTCTTTTGTACCTATCGTTTTTCTAAACTCACCATTATCAATAGCTACTTCTACTCTTTCAACACCAGTATTATCAAAGCACTGACCTGAAATAACAACAATATCATTCATTATTATTTTATTATTTTCAGGTTCAATTATGTTAATAATTGGTGAAGATAAATCAATCAATTGTATCACAGTATTATCAATTGAACTACCACAATTAGCTGTGATCTTATATTTACCAGGCATCAGCTCCACTGTATCCCATAAATACGTCCATTGATAATCATACACAAGTATTTCCGCTTCCTTGTCACCTACTATTAGAATAACATCATCTGAACCTATACCTGATATATTTACAAGATCACCAACATTAAAAACAGGTGTATCAAAAATACTTGTATCTGGAGTAACAATTTGAACCTTATCTATATCAATAGACGTTTTTACTTGAATTGAGAAATCCAAAATAACATTTGTCTGCATTGCATGATTTCTAAAAACAAAATACAAATCACCATTAGAATTATCAAAATTAATATTTGTTTTTTCACATTCAAAATAATTAAAACAGTTAAACCTTAGGCCACGGGAGTATCTAATAAAGTTAGTTTCATCTAAAATGAAAAAATCAAGTCGTCCAAAGGTGTCATATTTTCCTATTCCATCATTTCTAACATTCTTTTGCAGTTGATAGGAACTAGTGTTAAAGACAACATCAAAATGATACTTATCACCTGATATCTCCTTGTCACAATGTCGCTGAACTCTATGAAAAACATCATTAAAGAACACATTAAATGTTTTATCAGTATGAGTACGTAGTATTCTAAGAGCATTATTTTTAGCTAGCTGCCATGGTTTCTTTAAATTACCATTTTGAATGACAAAAAGATATTCACAGTTTTTACCCAGTTCAAAGGAACACTCACCATTTATATCAGTATAACCCCACGTAGTAATCGTCAACCCATCAGTTACATCTGGAATCTTATCAAATTTTTCTTCAATTCTGCTATAAAGCAATTGAAGAAATCTACCTTTAATTATATCAGGGAGCTTATCCCAGATTTCTACAATTTTCGTCCAAATATTGTTTTTTAACCAGGTAATATCTTTTATACCATTTACAACTACTGTAACTCTCGCTCCATCAACAGGACGAAGACGATGGTCTCTAACTATAAATTTTGCAGTAATCCTATCATCAGAATGAATATACCTTGGTGTTAAATCATAAATTGAGTCATCACCTTTCCAAGCAAAAATACTAGACATGTTTTTACCCCAGCCATAACCATAAACATCAGGTTCATCTACGGCTCCACCACTATCAGTCCACCAGTTATCATTTTCATGCCAACCTCGTTCATAAAATTCTCTCCAAACATGATCCTCTCCAATGTTACATGCACTAAGCGAAGGAATTAAAGCCGCTCTTTGTGCTGCAACAGCAAGTCTTTGTAACTCACCACACCAACCATTATGTTCATGAGCAATAACACTAGGTTGACCAGGTCTATCACCAAAAGCACCAGCTGGGACAGTTTTTCCAATCCAGTAACTAATAACCTCAATAGCAGTTGGATGGTTATCAATGCTCCATTTCCAAAGACGGTTTCCTGGTTGATAATACGACTTGCAATCCCATAGATAATCAATATCTGATAATTTTTCCTTTAACAGGGGATAACCAAGATCATTATGATTAAATAGATAACTCCTCCAAAAAAAATCATATGTATACTCAGGTTCTTCACTTGTCACCTGAGGATGAACAACATACCAATAATAAAGTTCCATTGGATATTCAAACTGTTTTTCTATTCCATTTTCAATCACCCAATAGCGTATCGTAGAATAATAATTACCTTGAAGATCATCATAATCAACAATATCCGCATATCTTATCCAGTTATCATTTTTATAAAGAAAAAATGCATTATCTCTTATAACATCCACAGAAGGAACATCTCCTAGTGAAGAACATGCTATTGAAAAAGCAATTTCATCAACATATTTCTTATTTGAATTCAATATCAAATCTGCATATTCTTCTCCATCTATATTATGAAACTGTCGTGTCAATTCTCTTCTAATCCATCTTGGTGATTTAGCAATAGAATTTTTTACCTTATCTGATAACCCGTATGTAGCAGAATTTATCTCTTTACCTTCTAATTTACAGGTATCTGAATTGAACTTGACATGGTAATCAGATCCAGCTGGAATTTCTAATTCTCTTGATATTTTTGCTATTATTTTATCATTAAAATCATTTTTATTATTAGAGGATATAACTACAGATGATATCTCAACGGTAAGAAGAAAACAGGATATAGATATAATAAATACATATCTAATTAGTGATCTGCCTTTTTTAATATGGTTAATTTTCTTTTGCCTCCAACATACTATGTTTATATTAGAACAATCATATAATATAAGTTTTTCCATAATATGTAATTCAAATTTAAAATTAAGAAGAGAAAAAAGTTAATTTATTCGTATCCGCCTATTTTCAAACTAGGATCACCAAGTAAAACCCATTCTTGTACTGTTTTTGCATCAAGTGCTGTATCATTAAAAGCATGTTGATTCCAATTAATTGGATACTGATCGATATAAGATGATATTGCATTTCCCCATGCCTCTCCTAAAATATCAACTTGATGTTCACCATATTCACTGAAAAAAAGAACATCGAGTAAATCACCACCGCCCCCTTGTGATGGATCTTGTTTATCTTCTTTCCCATAACCAAGACCAGTGCAGCCTAAAGTTGCGATAGATCCACCAAATACATTCCTTGTCAGAGTCCAACTCCAGCATTCATAAACAGGTAATCCATAGGTCCAGCTTAAATGAAATAGGCTTATGTTAAACATGCTATTATGACAACCACCAACTACGCATACTGGGAGTTTATTTCCGTTAATTAGAAATGGCATATATCGGAGTTTAAGGCCAAAAATCCATGTTGTGTTATCAAGAGGAGGGTGTGTTCCCCATGCCGCGGGGCTTCCATGTCCTGCGAAATACAAGAACCCACATCCTTTGTTTATCGCACTTACTACATCACGCCAACTTTGGAGTGATCCATCAGAGGTCCAGAGTTTAACTGGTTCAAATCCGGGCATTTTATCTAATGCTTCTTGATTTGCTACTTCTCCACCGTAATAATCATTAAAAGTATATGTATCACCACCAGCTACTACCATACGTTTAAACCAAGAATCATCACATGGTTTCCGCTCATAACGTATTATTTTTCGGACCATAATTCTTACTTCCATTTTGTTTCTACAAGGAAGCCTGCCAACATATACATCTGGATAAAGATCCATTATGTCATCTGCTGTTTGATTTGCGAGCCATTCACTAAATACACCGTTTTCATTTGTATCCCAGCTTGAAAAATTACCATGTTCATCGTAGATATCTGCAAAGTATAGATCACTAATAAATCGATTCTCATGAGTTGCAATATTATCTTCGATATGGCTATAACGTACCGGGAGTAACCATTCTTCTCCAGAAATTGATGGTTTTCTTCCTCCAACCAGTAGTACATATTTTACATCCCAAGATTCAATTGCATGTTTGATAAAATACTTGATTTGTTCAGCTTCGTCTCCCCCAGGGAACAATTCATAGATATCACATAATATCGCTAATTTAGTGTTTATATTATGATCATTCTTATGTTTGACCAGTGGTCGAAGCTCATTTATAAAAAATGAAGGAGAGATAATAAGTAAGTCATATGTATCAGATGTTTTATTATCATCTGTTGTTGCAGTAACTCCAAGTCCACTGATAATAAACATTCCAATTATTAGGAATTGTAACAATTTCTTCATATGATCCCCCAATGCATTTAAATACTATATGACATCTTATATATAAATATAAAAGTTAGGCTGTTGAAAAATTAATTTACCCCCCCAAGATTCATTTAGGCTTGGGTGCACTAAATGAATAACAATAGGAGGGTAAGTCTCAGAAAGAATATTCAAAATTTAAATCTTTCAGAGGCAGAAGAGGTATTGAAAAGCAAGTACAAATATACACCGGGTAAACCTGGAAGACCACCACTTTCACCAATTGGTATGTTCCTCTCTTTTACCATTATGTTTCTAAGAATGGAATCCTACCGTGATTACCATGCCTTCCTTGAAAAACATAGTTTTTGGAGGAGAACACTTGGTTTCAAAAAAACACCAGATATAGGAAGTTTCTCACATTTCCTAAATAGAGTAGGTGTTGAAACCTTTGAAAAACTCTTCACATGTGTTGTTCAGCAACTAATTAATGAAGGTTTCCTAAACCTCCACATGGTTGCACAAGATGGAAGCATTCTTGAAGGAAACCTTGATGACAAAGAAGGTGGTTGGGGTTGGGATCACATTGACGAAAAGTATGTTTATGGATATAAAATCCATGTAATTGTAGATACATATACTGAGCTTCCAGTAACACTCAGTGTTACCAAAGCAAATGTCCATGATTCCAAAGAGTTTACAAGGCTTTATCAAAATATTAAAAACTATAAAACCAGATTTCCAATCAGGTTTTATACCGCTGATAAAGCCTACGACTCAAGCAATATTAGAAAAACACTTTTTAGAGATAATGTAACACCTATTGTTAAAGCATCTAAGACACGGATTAAACCTAGGTATCCTAAAAAGTTTCTAAAAAAATATGTGAAAAGAGTTAGCGTGGAACGATTCTTTTCAAGACTAAAAGAATTCTTAGATCTAAAAAAACTACAGGTTTATGGTAAAAACAATGTCTTGATTTATTCCTACATTATCATCACTGGAATGCTACTGATGGGCTATGTTAACCACTGTTTTGGGTATTCACCTCGAAGTGTGAAAACATTTCTGAGGAATTTCACATAAAAAAACATCTAAAAAAATATCAATTCTTACGGTTTTCCTTAGCCATAAGTAGGTTGATACCAGAGAGCATTAGCTTACAATGCTCAATTTTTCAACCAAGAAAAGATCAAAACACTCGGTAGATG
>JAUWIE010000098.1 GCA_030605515.1 Thermoplasmatota archaeon | reverse complement strand
AATTGGTTTATTACTGTGAAATCATTTTTTTCTATGTGTTCAAAATCTATTATTTTTACTGTTTGTGATTTCTTTCCATATCCTTTGTCTTGTTTGATGCTTGTGTAGTTTACTAGTTTGTAGTAAAAGGTTTTGTTTGCTTCTATTTCTGAGGTTGCTTGGATAAGTGTTATTTCTCTTATTATTTTGTTTAGATTGGTGTCAGTTAACCAGGGGTTTAGTTCTTTTATTTTTGTTTTTAAAATATTTGTTAAAAAGAATTGCTGAGGTTCTTTATTTAGTGTTTTTCCATATGTGTAATTATAGTTTAGTTTTTTAAATAAATCTATTGCAGGTTTTTCTACAAGGTTGTATTCATCTATTTGTATTTTTAATTCATCTGATACTTCAGACAGAGACTCTCACCTTTCCTGTTAAAAGATCCTGCATGAGACCTTTCTTTAATTCTTGTAAACGGTTTAGTTCTTTTTTATTGTCTTGTATGTGTTCGTCTACTTTTGAAAGAATCGATGCTATTTGTTTTTGTTCTTTAATTGAATTTGGGAGAGGTAGTTTAAAATTCTTTAGGGATTTTAATACAATTCTTCTGATAGCAGTTCCTGATTTTAAGGATTCAATTTGATTTTTAAATGTATCAGATTTTAAAACCTCACATATGTAATAGGGATCGATATTGTCATGTGTTTTAATTATTGCAATAGAAGACAATAAGATAATTTCAATATCATCTTCAAAAACAAATGTTTTTCCAACAGTCCCATCTTTAGAAAAAAGAACATCTCCTTTTTCAGGAGAATTCCCTTGTCTTTTTAATTTTTCAAATTCCTCTTTTGAAATTGGCCTGCATGTAGAATAATTAAACGTAAAATCTAACATGTCTTTAACCGTTGCAATTTTAAAATTACTATCAGACGTTTTTGGAGAATAGTGAGATCCATCTGTTATTTTTGTAATGTCGTTTAATTTTGTGATTTCCCATTTCTCAGGTATCTCACCAAGTTCCGTTTTCTTAAACTTAGCATGTCCAATCCCTTTTGTAAGAATCTTTTGCATCAAACCTTTTTTCAATTCTTCAGTTTTATCTATTATTTTTTCAGTTAGTTCAATTTGTTCATCAACTTTTGATAAAATATCTGCGATTTTTTGTTGTTCTTCAAAAGGAGGATATGGAACTATAAATTTAAGAAAAGCCGACTTTGATAACTCTTTAAAAGTGCTACCGCCACTAATTGCTTGTAATTTTTTCTTCGAATATAACAAATAATAGAGATAATAAGCATAATATACTAGGGAAGATTTTGCAATTAATCCTTTACACCCTTGATTAAAAGTTGATTTTTCATTTAAAATTGCTACATAACCAACAGGTGCTCTACAGGAGATTATCAATGAATTCTGAGGCATTAAAGTTAAATTGCATGTATCCAATGCATCTTTTGTAATTTTTCTTTTACTTTCAGTTACATGTTTTTTTTCTTTAAGTTTACTCAAGTCAGCAGGCGTAAACCAATTTATTGAACCGTTTTCCCAATAACTCATTTTTTTCGTTGAAGGCGTGGTCCCATTTTTTACGTGAAATAAATCATTTACATTTTTTATTCCCCACTCATCAGGAACATTCATTTCAGATTTCATTTTCTACTCTCTTTTCTAACGACATTTCTACCGACTCTTTTACCGACATTTTTTAGGGACATTATTTGGGACACTATTAGGGACATCATTCTCGATTACCCAATGTTTCTCCACAGTTTTCTCCACAGTTTTCTCCACAGTTTTATTCTCCTGTTCTCCTATTTTTTCTACCAACCTTCATCCCCTGCTAATAAATATTCTTTTCTAACTCTTTTAAGATCATTTTATATGTTTCGTTTACAGTGCCATTTTAGTGCCATTTACAGTGCCGTTTAATTTACCAGGAACCCGTTCTAATTTCCATAATTCATCCGTTTCTGGGTAGTTTTCTAGGTAGTACCCAGAAGGTTAGTAGTAGTCAATGGTAGTAGCCACTACTACTATGTTATTATTCACAATATCTCAACTCTTTCAAATATCCCTGCATTTCTTTATAACTATTCTCACGAGTTTCAATTAATTCTTCCAACTCATTATTTACACTAGTTACATCAACTTCAGGTTCAGGCTCACTTGTGTCAACATAGAGTGAAACATTCAAATTATAATCATTTTCAACTATTTCCTCAAAAGAGGTGACATTACAAAACTTATCAACATCAGAAAAAGAATCAAAAACATCAACGATTTTAGAAATATTTCCCTCACGTAAAAAATTCTGAGCTTTTCCTTCTTCATACTCAGAAGATGCATCAATAAACAAAATCTTACCACGACGACTATCTTTTTTATTTTTATTAAAAATAAGAATTGTCCCAGGACTACCAGTATTAAAAAACAAATTAGGTGGAAGAGCAATTACTGCCTCAATAAGATCATCATTAACATAACCCTGACGACATTTCTTCTCAGCACCACCACGAAACAAAACACCATTGTCAAGAACAATACCAAGCATACCATCAGACTTGAGCGTTGCAGTCATATGCTGAATCCACATCCAATCCCCAGAAGACTTAGGAGGAAGACCATATCGGACACGATTAAATGGATCACCTTTCTCAAGCCACTCACGACTCCACTCCTTCTGATTCCACATAGGATTAGCAAGAACACGATCAAAAACCATAAGAGTACCACCATCAACCATCTTTGGCTCTGCCATGGTATCACCCTTAAAAATATGCACATCAAAAACACCATGCAAAAGCATATTCATCTTACAAATAGCCCAAGTATTAAGATTCTTCTCCTGACCATACAAAGAAACTTTAGACTTATCAAAACCATTCTCTTCAAGATACTTAATGCTTTCAATAAGCATACCACCAGAACCAACTGTTGGATCACAAATCTTCATATCTTCAGCAGGCCTAAGCAATCGAACAAGCAAACGTACAACTTCAATAGGAGTATAAAACTCCCCGCCCTTCTTTCCAGAATCATCTGCAAAATGCTTAATCAAATACTCATACGAACCACCCAGAATATCAGAACTTTCAAGATTAGAATTAGCTAGACTATGCTTACTAAAATGCAAAACAAGTTTATTTAAAACAGCATCAGAAATACGATTTTTATCATTAAAATCAATAGCAACCAAGACACCCTCAAGAGAAGGGTTCTCATGCTCAAGTGATTCAAAAGCCTTGTTGATTGTAGCACCAATATCAACACTAGCCTTTTTTATTTCAGACCAATGTGAACGTTTTGGAACCATAAATGAGCCATGATGCTCAGAAGGATCAGACCTAGCTATCTTTTCTGCTTTTTTAGCATCAATACCATCAGAAACAAGCTCGTTTATAATCTTTTCAACATTTTCATCAAACTGATCAGACAAGCGTTTTAAGAAAAGCATGCCAAAAATATACTGCTTATACTCAGAGCTATCAATAGATCCTCGTAAAATATTTGCTGACTGATAAAGATGAGAATTAAGTTCACTTTGTGTCAGTACCATTGTTTACCTCCTCTAATAAAAGCCTTTTTGATATAATTGTCTTAATTTAAAATATTATGGTAAAATAAAGGAAATATAGCTTAAAAAGTAGGTGCAATATCATCATTACTAATTATCGATATTTTGCAATCATCACAAATTCCATCTGGATTTTCAGTTTCTTCTACATCACAGATTTTACAAATTCTGCTCATTTTCTTCCGCCGCTGATTTATCCCCCTCTTGTTGGGTCTTTTGATTTATCCTAATTCTTGATATGTCTTGAACGACTGTGTTTGGTATCTTCTTCTGAAGTTTTAATCATATACTGGTCATCACCCTCTTTTTTAATGGCTTTATCCCAGGTTTCAAAGTCTGCTTTTATCCAATCCTTAATAGTTCTTAAGTTTGGTATTTCTTTTTTTAATTCATCTTTATGTCTCGTTTTAACTAGGTCTTGTAAATCTTTTGTATGTCCACTTATTCTTTTATCACGCTGATGTTCTTTACAAAGGGCTTTTCTAAATTTATTCATGGAGTATTGAAATTCTTCCATTGTGATGGTCTTTTTACATTCATTGCAATAATATCGCATTTGCCCCCCTGGAATCTACAATTTCATAACATCTAATTCTTTAAAAACCCATTTCTCTACTGTTCTATCATGGTAGTTACACTTGTTTGTTATACTTATACTATGATTAATTTTTAATCTTACTAAGATACAAACGTTTTGACATCTCCAAATTTACAAATTCCTTTAAAATATCTAACAATTCAATATCCCACTGTTTTTCCTGAATAATTTTATTCAATGCAGCTGTATCAAGCTGGGCAACATCATCCCATTTTCCGTGATCCTTCAATAATTCCATAAGCCTTTTACGTTCCTTGCTATGTTTAGTGGGAAACTTGTTTTGTTCTGTTTCTTTGATTCTTACCTTGTTTTTAGAACCAAAGACAACATCGACACCTTCTTTTTCACCAAATGCAATCAATGCTTCCTCAATTTTTTCCATCTCTGCATACATATCAAGTTTCACCTGTTTTTCTTTGGCTTTTAACTCAGCATACCGATCCACTAGTTTAACACCAGGATCTTTTAGATACTCATTCTCAGGTTTTTCTTTTATCATATACAGATGTGACCATTGTTTGCAAACAGGTTTAAACTCACACCAATCACAAAGAAGTGAAGTATTAGCAGCAAACTTCTCATCACTTTCAATTTTATCAATCAACACAATAACATCTTTCTTTAACGCTTCTAGTTCTTCCTCAGAACGAGTAGAATCAATCTCTTTGTCAAAGGCAAGAAAATGCCACACCAACCTCACATCTTTAACATCAGGATAACGTTCCTTAATACCAATAGCATACAATGCAAGCTGACGATCGTTATCCAAATACTCAGGAAGTGGCAATCGTGAATTTGTCTTATAATCATGGACCTCATAATACCCCGCCTCAGATTCCATGACTCGATCAATATAACCCTGTAATTTGTAATCACCTGAGTCATCCAAATTTATGAGAATCCGTTCTTCAAGAGCAATAGTTCTTCCCTGATCAAATGGCTTATACTTGTTATAGTAATCAGTAATGAATCTCTCACCCATCTTCAAATAATTCTCAGGACCATACTCTTCTTTAACAATAACAATAGAATCATCCCAGTTCTTCTTCCAGTCACTTCGAAAAAATTTAAGGAGTTTATCTAACGTATTCACTTTTTGATAGCCAAGATCTCGATACAACTTCTCAAGTGTCTCATGAACCATACTACCAAGAAACGCCTCAATGCTTTGCTCAACTTCAGTTTCAACCTTATCAATATATTTCAATTTATACTTCTGCGGACATTGCTCATAACAACTTAAACGAGAATGTGAAAAAACCTTCATGCATTTCCAATAATGTACAAACTACTTTTAAAAACATTCATTTTTTAACACAACAATTTATTTACCATTTTTATCAAAACAGTAGATAGTATCGTCTATTAATCCAACAATATTAGTAATCTTAGAACTGATGCCAAATTAGCTAACAACATAATCTGTTAACTTAAGACAGCTAAAAACCTACATTGTTTTACCTGAATTTTCTCCTGTTACTCTGTTTGCCTCCTAAGCAGGTCCATACTACATCTAATCACAAGTATAATAATTAAAAAAAAAAAGAAAGATTTATTGTAAAAAGAAAAAAAACCAATTATTCTAAGCACTTTTTACTAAAATCTTTTTGGTCTACGTTTCTGATAACAATCCCTACAATATACGGGCCTGGTTCCATCTGGTTTAAAAGGAACCTCAGTTTCTTTTCCACACTCTGCACAGGTTACCTTATGCATTTCTCTTGGTGGACCTCTATCATCTCTATACATTTTCTATTTCCTTCTTAAAAGCTCCTTCATATTTAAAGGAGCTCGTTTTAGGTCAATGTATATTTGGTATATAAGTATAATGTATCAAACGAAAAAAAGTCATATCAAATAAAAATTAGATAAAACAACAACATTTAAATTCAAACGTATAACCGATTAACATAGAGGTCAACTCGAGAGTTTCAATGCAATCCCCTGAAAAAAAAACATTTACTGAAACTATAAAAGAAATTAAAAATGAATATATTTCTGTAGATTTCAATCATCCATTAACAGGTAAGAATTTATTAGTTGTAGTTATCCATTAGTGACTATAAAATAACAATTATTACATCCAATTATTAGTAATATGATTAGATTGCTTCATAGAAAACTCTATCTTTCTTAGAAGATTTTGTTTGGCATTTCCCAAACATTTTCAAGAATATTAAATAGTAAAAAGGATAATACCTAGTTTAGGTGAAAAAATGATAAAAAAACATATTGTATCAATCTTTGTAGCATTACTTATCATAGCTGCAGGAACTTATGTATCAATAGTTCAATTTGGACCCACTTCAGATATTATTAACCATAGATCAAATAAGTGATAACGATGAAACACCAATTATAGTTGGAAATAATTCATTTAAGGATGCAGTAAATACCTTTGCATTTGATATTTTTAAACAATTAAAAAACAATAATGATGACAATATTTTTATCTCACCTTACAGTATTTTTGTTGCTCTAGCTATGACATATGAAGGTGCAAAAGGTGAAACAGCAGATAATATGACAGAAGTTCTTAGTGTGGAACAGGATAATAAATCATTTCATAATTATATGAAAAATTTATATGACACACTAAATAAGCAGAATGAAAATTATGATATTAGTACAGCAAATGCATTATGGGTAAAAGAAAATTTTAAACTATTACAGGAATATCTAAAGGTTATTCAGGATTATTATGGTGGAGACGCTACTGAAATTGATTTTTCAAATCCGCAAGAATCAGCAGATATAATAAATCAATGGGTTGAAGATCATACAAATGGTTTAATAAAAGATTTACTAACAGCAGATGCCATCAATCCATCATTAACAAGATTGATACTTACAAATGCAATATATTTCAAAGGCATATGGAAAATTCAGTTTGACCCAGATAATACTTCCGATAGAGATTTTGAAACATCTTCAGAAGAATCTGTACAAGTTCCTACTATGAATTTAATAGATACCGATGATGTTTTTAATTATACAGAAACTACTGATTTACAAATTTTAGAGCTACCGTATACTGGTGATGATTTATCTATGATTATACTTCTTCCAAAGAAAAATGATATATCAAGTATTATAGAATCAATTGATAATGAAAAGTTATCAGAATGGAAAAAATCAATGGTTGAAACAAGTTTAGATATTTATCTACCAAAATTTACGGTTGAGACCAAGTATAAATTGAAGAATTATTTAATACAACTAGGAATGGACGTTCCTTTTTCACAATTTGCAGATTTTTCGGGTATAACTGGAAATAAGGATTTGCACATAGCTGAGGTTATCCATAAAGCTTTTATCGATGTAAATGAAGAAGGAACAGAAGCCGCAGCTGCAACAGCAGTTATGATGGAAACTACAAGTCATGGAGGTTCATCAACAAGAATTGTTTTTGATTGTTATCATCCATTTATGTATTTAATTCAACATAAACAAACAGGGACTATTTTATTCATGGGTAGCATAAACAATCCATTAGATTAAACCACAATTAAAAAAAAACAAGGAGTTATTTCAAAGGATTAGAGTAAGCTTTAAAACCATAATATTATAGGTTTACTTTCACATATTTTTTATCTTCTTCTGTTGCTTTGAATAATTCAACCTTTAAAAGATGCATCATCCTAGCAATTATTAAATCTGGAATGGATTGTATTCTAATATTATAAATTGTAACACTATCATTATAAAATTCCCTCCGATCAGCAAGTTCGTTTTCAAGACCAGTAATTCTTTTCTGTAACTGAAGGAAATTTTCTACTGCTTTTAAATCTGGGTAGTCTTCTGCAACAGCAAATATTGTTTTAATGGAATCTGTAATAATATTATCCGCAGCTGCTTTTTGAGAAAGAGACGATGTAGACACTAAAAAAGATCTAGCTTTTGTAAGAACCTCCAATGTTTCTTTTTCATGTTTCATATACCCTTTTACAATATTTACTAGATTTGGTATTTCATTTGATCTTTGTTTAAGTAAAACATCAATATTAGCCCATGATTTATCAATATTATTTCTTAATCTTACAAGATTATTATACATGATAATAAAACAAATGAATAAACCAATTACAAATAAAATTAATATTGTTAAGACCAAGAGAGCGATTCCATCTATCATTTTATCCTCATATTATTTCTTATTTAATAAACATGTTTACAAAATAAAAGTAATAAGTCCAAGA
The DNA here is from genome assembly GCA_030605515.1 of Thermoplasmatota archaeon. Lineage (GTDB taxonomy): Archaea > Thermoplasmatota > E2 > DHVEG-1 > DHVEG-1 > JAUWIE01. Next base: position 599 of record JAUWIE010000098.1, on the reverse strand, counting down.
ATTATAAATATCGGTCCTAAAATTAGTCCACAATAAACCTGTCCTTTTAAAAAAGACAATAAAGCACGTTCTGTTTTATCTGAAATATAATAATATTTATCATATCTTCCTTTTTGAATTATCACATCTTCGACTCCCATCTCTGCTGATGCATCTTCAACATAAGGATTATCTGCAGCTGTGCCCATGATGTAGAGTTTATCACTTGTCTCAATAAAACGTTCTCTGTATCTCATCGTATAATTCATCCCAAAAATCATACCTTCATAATTAACATTTTGAGTTTTTACAAAACGTTTAACAGAATCTGGTGGATCACGACCTAAACTTGATTTAAACTCGTTATCTAATGGGATATCAATTTTTGCACCTGTTGAATTTACTAATACCTTACCAGTTTCGTCTTTTAAGTAAAACAAACGATGTTCTTCACCTTTTTTAACAGTTACCCAATGACTGAGCCCATCTAATAATTCTGCATGGGTTAAATGAGCGGAAAGAAATATTGATCTAAATTCAACTAAAGAAAAGTGAAAAATTTAGACAATTCCAAAAAATTCTATGCAATTGACATTCATTGGCCATTGCTTCTATTTTGT
>JAUWIE010000054.1 GCA_030605515.1 Thermoplasmatota archaeon | reverse complement strand
AACCTCTCTTGTTTTTGGAGAGGAGAAAATTGATAAAACCACTATTCTCACAAAGGAACAAAAGGATATTTTCAAGAAGTTAGGGTTTGAAGATAAGCTTATTCAGGGCGTGTAGCCCATAACGCCCTGAAAGTCAGGTTACAAGGAACCAGATAAGGATTATGCGGTTTCCTTTGCAATACCTAGAGATATTGATAATTTAACTATTGTTGAGACAAGGCGACCAAGTGATACAAGAGAGCAAGAAAGTGGATATGATATACCTGTTGATAAAGGTGGTATCACCCAGGCTTATTTATTGTTTGAAGATGTATTTATCCCTAAAAATCGTGTGTTTATGTGTGGGGAATACAAATATACTCTACCAGCTGTGATGAATTTTATTGCACCATATCGGTCTGCTATTGGTGGATGTGTAGCAGGTCAGGGAGATGTTATGATAGGTGCATCTGTGTTAATGGCACGTGCAAATGGTCTATCTGAAAAAACTTTTAGAGATAAGATAACACAGATGATTATAAACAATGAGACAACGTTTGGAATGGGCATTGCGGCTAGTATTCAAGGAAAAAAACATCCATCTGGTGTATGGATACCAGATGCATTACTATCAAATGTAAATAAAGTACATGTCGCAACATTACCATATGAGACAAAAAGAATCGCTCAGGATATATCTGGGGGAATCGCAGAAACTGGGTGTCTTCCTTCTTGTCAGGATATAAATAATCCAAAATATGGTAAGCTATTAATGAAATATTTAAGCGCGAATTGCAGTGGTGAATCACGAGCAAAAATTGCGCGTTTTATTGAATGGTTAACAATTGGTGCTGGGGTTCCTGGTTGTATGCATGGTGGTGGATCTCCTGATGGTGCTAAACTTGTTATCAATTTAAAAACAGATATTAATCATTATGTTGATCTTGCAAAAAAACTGATTGATATTAATGAAGATATTGAAGTTGAATCGAAGAAAAGATGATACGAAACATTTAAATACAAAACTCATATTAACAATTGTTAATATGGGGTTGTATGTGGGCTACCATATACAAATATTATCTAAAATGAGGTGGTAACGAAAGAATTTATTTGAGTTTTACAACCAAAATGGAGAAGCAGAACCATAGTAGAGTGGATTGTTTATTTTTTTGCATTCCATCCTTTCCTCCTCTTCTCACCAACCTTTGGTCTCTGCTATTGATTCAGCTTCTCCATCCATCCCATTTTTTTTAATTTTATTAAAAAAGTTGAAATGATAAAATGTTTTACAGGTATGTAAAATGGATAAAATTGATCCTATTTGTGGGATGAAAGGAACTATTAAGGCTCATGATCAATATTTCTGCTCAGAGTACTGTATAAAAAAATATGAAAAAAATCACAATATTAAAAAAGAAAAATCTTGCCCAGCCTGTGCAATAAAACCAAAAAAATGGTACAAAGAACGATTGTTTATAGCTGGGATAGTAGTAATTGCGCTATTAGTAGTTAGTTACTTTATTCCTCTTTTTAATGATTTTTTTTATGCGTTTATTGATTATTTAAAGCTAATTTGGTGGGCAGTTCTACTAGGCTTTTTCATAGGTGGTATTATTGATTACTTTATACCACGGGAATATATCGAAAAATATTTATCACGACATAGAAAAAGAACAATTGTATATTCGATAATTTTTGGATTTCTTATGACTGCATGCTCTCATGGAATTCTAGCTATTGCAATGGAACTCTATAAAAAAGGAGCAAGCACGTCCTCCGTTATTGCATTTTTAATGGCATCCCCCTGGGCTAATCTCCCAATTACTGTGTTACTCTTTGGTTTTTTCGGATTTAAAGCTGCTTTTATTATTTTTTCAGCATTGTTAGTTGCTATGATTACAGGATTAATCTATCAACATTTAGAGCGTAAAGGAATGGTTGAATGTGCTCATTGTAAATTAGGTGAGGATAGACCAGTCTTAACAGATTTTTCAATAATAAAGGATGTAAAACGAAGGTTGAAAGAATATAAGTTTACAAGAAAAAATAATATCAAGGCGGTTAAAGGAACACTTCAAGGATCTTTGTCACTTACTAAAATGGTAATGTGGTGGCTTTTGATGGGTATGATTATGGCCTCCCTTGCAAGAGCATATATTCCAACACATTTTTTCATCATATATATGGGACCAACATTATTAGGCCTAATTATTACTTTACTTATTGCAATTCCAATTGAGGTATGCTCTGAAGGGAGTTCACCGCTTGCATTTGAGATTTTTAATCAAACAGGGGCCTTTGGAAATAGTTTTACTTTTCTTATGGCCGGGGTTGCTACTGATTATACCGAGATAGGACTAATATGGCATAATATTGGTAAAAAAGCAGCTCTTTGGTTACCAATAGTAACTGTTCCACAGATACTTATTTTAGGTTATTTGTTTAATGTTCTACTAAGCTAAAGATTTTAAATACTTAGAATATCACGGAAGTGGTGATTTGATTGGATTTCAATCTTTCAGATGAACAGAAATTGTTTCAAAAAACAATACGTGATTTTTGTGAAAAAGAGTTAAAACCTATCACAGCTAAGATTGATCAAGAGGAATATTTTCCATGGGATCTTTACAAAAAAATGAGTCAGATGGGGCTTATGGGTATGACTGTTCCTCAGAAATATGGTGGAGCAGGTATCGATAAAGTGAGTTATATGATTGCTCTTGAAGAAATTTCTCGATTTTGTGGTTCAACTGGTCTTACTATTGAGGCACATAATTCTCTTGGTGTGGGTCATATATATGAAAAGGGTACTGAGGAGCAACGAAAGAAATATCTTCCGAAACTTACTAGTGGTGGAGGACTTGCTGCTTGGGCTCTTACTGAGCCAAATGCTGGGTCTGATGCGGCATCGGGGCAGACAACGGCGGTTCTTGAAAAAGATGAATGGGTGATAAATGGTACTAAGCAGTTTATTACCAGTGGTGATATTGCTGAGGTTACAACTGTTATGGCTATGACTGATAAATCAAAAGGTGCAAAGGGCATTAGTGCGTTTATTGTTGAGAAAGATACGAAAGGGTTTAAGGTTGGTCAGCTTGAAGATAAACTTGGTCTTCGAGGTAGTCATACTGCTGAGCTTATTCTTGAGGACTGCAGAATTCCTAAGGAGAATTTGCTTGGCGAGAAAGGTATGGGTTTTGTCGGCGCTATGAATATTCTTGATCGTGGTCGTACTGCTATTGGCGCTATGAGTGTTGGTATTGCTCGAGGGGCTCTTGAAGATAGTATTGAGTACGCACAACAACGAAAGCAGTTTGGAAAATCTATTGGTAAGTTCCAAGCGATTCAATGGAAGATTACAGATATGGCTACGGAGATTGATGCTGCCCGTTTACTTATACATCGTGCAGCATCATTAGAAGATCAGGGACTTCCTTTTGGTAAAGAAGCTTCAATGGCAAAACTATTTGCTTCTGAAATGGCTATGCGTGCAACTCGTAATGCAATTCAAGTTTTTGGAGGTTATGGTTATACAAGAGAATATCCAATTGAGCGGTATTTCAGAGACGTCAAACTATGTGAGATCGGAGAAGGTACATCTGAGGTTCAACGAATAGTAATTGCCAAAAAATTAGGTTTATAATAGATAAAAAAAAATTAAATTTGGAAGGTAAGATTCAATGGATAATACCACTACATGTAAACTATCGCTTCAGAAGAAAGATAGATATGATGTGATGTATAAGAATTTCAAATGGAGAGTTCCTGAGTATTATAACTTTGGTTTTGATGTTGTTGACCAATGGGCTGAGGATAGAACAAAACTTGCGTTGATTTCAATTGATAGAACGGGTGGTAAAGATAGGTATCATACATTTTTTGATTTAAAGGTTCAGTCGAATCAGTTTGCAAATGCTCTAAGAAATACTGGTCTGAAAAAAGGTGACAGGGTGCTTGTGATACTACAGAGTATCCCTGAATGGTATGTGGCCCTTATTGGGATGTTTAAGCTTGGTATAGTACCAATGCCAGGTACCGTGCTTCTTACATCAAAGGATATTGAATATCGAATTAATCGTGCTGAAGCATGTATGGTATTTACAGATATGGATCATGCTGAGAACGTTGAACTGGTTCGTAAGAAATGTCCAACACTTAAACATTTAATGCTTGTTGATGGAAAGCGAAAAGGATGGTATAATTTTGATGAGGAATTAAACAAGGCATCTCGTGATCTCAACCAGAGTAAGATTAGTAAAACCAAATCTAGTGATCCACTGTTAATTTATTTTACTTCAGGTACAACAGGCCATCCTAAAATGGTCCTCCATACACATATTTACCCGTTAGGCCATGAGGTTACCGCGCGTTTTGCACAAGCTCTTACAAAATGTGATCTGCATTGGGCAATATCTGAAACAGGCTGGGCAAAAGCCGCATGGGGCAAACTATTTGGTCAGATGATTGTGGGCGCCGCGGTAATTCAATGGGAAACACCAGGTCGTTTTGACCCTGATGGACTCCTGCGGGCCATGGAAAAATATGGCGTGACTACTTTTTGTGCACCACCTACGGTATATCGCCTGCTGATTCAACTTGACCTTTCGAAATACAACCTTAAACTACGTCATTGTATGAGCGCTGGTGAACCATTAAACCCTGAAGTAATCCGTGTTTGGAAAAAAGCATTTAATCTTGATATCTATGATTTCTTTGGTCAAACAGAAACAGTATGTGTACTTTCTAATTACACATTTATGCCAATTAAATATGGCTCAGTTGGAAAACCTACACCAGGTCATGATGTTAGAATTATCGATGATGAAGGTAATGAACTCAAAGCAGGTCAAGAAGGAAATATTGCACTTTATATCGGCAAAGAACGCCCACCAGGGCTCTTTAAAGAGTACTGGAAAGATAAAGATGCAATGAAAAAAGCATTCAAAGGAGACTTTTACTATACCGGTGATCGAGGTTATAAAGACGAGGATGGTTATTTCTGGTTTGTCGGAAGAGATGATGATGTAATTAAATCATCAGGATATCGTATAGGGCCTTTTGAAGTGGAATCTGCGCTTATGGAACATGATGCTGTTGCAGAATGTGCTGTTGTCGGAGTAACAGACCCTAAGGGAATAAGAGGTATTGTGATAAAGGCCTTTATTGTTCTTTCAAAGGGATACAAACCCTCTGAAGCACTTACAAAAGAAATTCAGGATTATGTAAAAAAAGTAACCGCTCCGTATAAGTACCCACGAATAATTGAATATGTGAGGATTCTACCAAAGACTATTTCGGGGAAGATTCTTAGACGTGAATTAAGAAAGAAATAATTATTTTTAAATTTAAAACTCTACAATTTAAAGTGATATTTTATAATATTAGATAAATTATCCAACAGTAAACAATTGTTATAATTTCAATGGGTAGAACTGGTGACTCGAAGAAAATAAAAATGGATGAATATATGAATTAGTTATACTTTTTCCATTTGAATTCTACTTTCTTCATATGAGGTAGGATTTTTTTCCCGTCTTTTGTTTTATAGCCTTCTACAGGCTCCCAGCGTATTCCATATTCTCCAATTTTACTATACCGATGTTTCATTTTTATATCACCTTTCATCTATAGTGTGCTATCATATAGCATGTTATCTTTTATCAGTGAAAGTATATAAACTTTTGCTGTTAAAATGTCAAAAAACAATATCTCAAATAATTTGACATTAGGCCGATTCTTTTTTTCTTTTCATTTTCTTTTTCACCTCCTTGATTTTTACTTCTGCTTTCATATTTTTCATATCTCCTTTAGTAGGGTGCAAAGCCAAGCGTCCCATGCTATGTTTAAACCCACCTTCAATAGTTTATAAATGAAATAGTAGTTTTTTGATTAGTGCCAACAGATATGTGCAGCATTACGTGCAACCTAACTATTATAATGTTTATACCAGTAGTAAACTATTTATATGTGCTACCCAATTAGG
>JAUWIE010000113.1 GCA_030605515.1 Thermoplasmatota archaeon | reverse complement strand
TTTAGTTTTAACATATGCCTTTAGTCGTTCAATTATCTCAGTCTGACCAGCGACTTCATTAAGAATTCGCGGTCGATACTTTTCAGTCCAGATATCATCCATTGTAGATCACACGGGGAATGTGTTTCAATGATTAATGTTTTTTGTATCAAAATTTATAATATTAGTAATGATATCAGGGAGTTTGCTAATATTTTGTGTAAAACTATGATCGTCATGTAAAAACCTTATAGTTGCTTCTTGTTTTTTTGCAAATTCAAAAATCCAATATGAAGGGATCACATCATCTTCTGTTCCCATTATAATAGCGATCTCAGCTTCTATCTTTTTTTCAAAAAGATTATTGTTTTTCATCTCATTTAATATTCTTTTTGGGACACCTTGTAGTTTGCTTATATCTTCTGATGGTAAAATCACTGCAGGGTTGAGTAATATTAATTTTTTAACATTAAGACTATTAAGAGCAGTAACTGCTGCTAGAAAACCACCTAATGAAGACCCAATTAAAATTACGTTTTTATCATTAATTATTTCATTATTGATTTGTTTGAGACAATCAGCAATCACAAGATCCTCGGGTTCACAGCTGCGATAACATATTGCTTTAGCATCAAGTTTTTCATTAAATAGTGTTCCCTTAGTGCTATTAGGATTTGACAGATAGCCATGGATATAATATAGCATGATTTCTCACCTATTTCTCAATGATGTACTAAATCAATATACACTTTCCGGTTTCTTGGTCCGTCTCCTTCATAGAAGAATATATGTTGCCATGTTCCAAGAACAAGTCTATTATTTTGTATTAAAACGGTTTCAGAAGAACCAAACAAGCTTGCTTTAATATGAGCATCGCTGTTTCCCTCCATATGATGATAATTACCATTTTCAGGGATAATTCTTTTTAACGTTTCAATAATATCTCGTTGTACACTAGGATCAGCTCCTTCATTTATTGTTAAACCCGCAGTTGTATGAGGAACGTAAATTATGACATTTCCTTTTTGAATTTTTTCTTCATCTATTATCTTCTGGATATCACTTGTGATATCAATCATTTCATTTCTTTTATTAGAAACAATTTTTAGCTCCCTCATTGAAATCAACAAAAAGGAGTTATTATTATATTATTTAAAACATCTTCCACGTTTTTCTAGGAAATGTTTTTGTATCATTGTAATATTCGGACCTGCTAGGTTTTATCTATGAAACTTAAACCAAGTGCGATTCTATTTGATATGGATGGTGTACTCGTTGACTCACTTGATTCATGGTGGCCTTCCTTAAACATTGCTTTGAAGGCTTATAATCAAAAAGAGATACCCCGGGAGGAGTTCATTGAGAAATATTGGGGTCATGATCTCTATGATAACCTTGAGAGGATGGGTTTAGATCATAAAATAGGAACATTTTGTAATAAAGTCTACGGTGATCATTTAGATAAGATTAAGATTTATCCTGAGACAAAGTCTATATTAGAGAAATTAGCAGGATATAAAAAAGGTGTAATTACAAACACTCCGAAAGATAATGCAATTCAAATTCTGAAAAAATTTAATATAAAAAGATGCTTTGACATAGTTGCTACAAGTGATGAGGTATTAAAAGCAAAACCTTATCCAGATATAATTTTTCATGCATGTAATCTTTTAAATGTTAAAACAGAGAATGTTATTGTTGTTGGAGATACTGATAGTGATGTAAAGGCAGGGAAAGCTGCTGGTTGTATTGTTATTGGATTAAATATTGATGCGGATTATTCAATTAAAGGTTTATCTGAATTAGCTGAAATTATAGAATATTAAATTAATATCTTCAAATAATGTTAAGTATAGAGGGAATATTCAAGGCTTCTGATTCTGGGAACACTACTAGAAGGGCAGCTGAGATAATTCTAGATGATCTTTTGTAATAATTGATAACTTCTCCATTTTTATAATTTTAAAACAGGTTTTTATAGATATTACTTTATTAGATTAATGCTGAAAAATAATGTTTAGAGTTACAATACTTGACGGATATATTGATGAACCTACATGCCTTGGAGTCCCACCTTATATTAGCCCATATCCTCGATATATTGCTGGTGCAATATGGAATTTTGATAAAAATTCACAGGTTTTTTATGTTACTATTGATCAGATTAGAAATGACAACTCCTTGTTAGATGTTTTATCAAAATCCAATTTGATTGTTGTTATTGCTGGAATGTCTGTTCCAGGCAGATATCTCTCAGGTTTTCCAGCAAGTCCTAATGAAATTATATTTTTTCTTAAAGGATTATCCAAGCCTTTTAAGGTTTTATGTGGTCCTGCTGCTCGTTATGGTTTTGGTTTATCAGGTGGTAAAAAAACAAGAGAAATAAAAATTGTTGAAGATGTTTTTGATATAATTGTAAAAGGCGATGGGGAAGTTGTTATCTATGAATTATTAACAAATAAGTTTGATGTTGAAAAAACTAATTCCTCTCAATGTCGGATGGATGCTAATGCAATCAAGGATTATGCAGTGAACGGTTCAAATATTGTCAATCAACATCCTTTCTACCCGGATTATCTAATATGTGAAATTGAGACATATCGCGGTTGCTCAAGAAGCATTGTTGGCGGGTGTTCTTTCTGTAGCGAGCCTAGTAAGGGACTTCCTGATTTTCGATCCATTGAAAGCATAATAGCTGAAGTTAAGGCATTGTATGATACAGGTGTTAAACATTTCCGTATAGGCAATCAACCCTGTATTTTTTCATATATGGCAAAAAACGCAGGAAAAACAGAGTTTCCACAACCTAACGCAGATGCTTTAGAAAAACTATTCAAAGGTATCCGCATTGTTGCCCCTGATCTGAAAACACTTCATATTGACAATGCAAACCCAGGTATTCTCGCGCGTTTTCCAGATGAATGTAAAAAAATAGCTAAAACAATTATAAAGTATCATACTCCTGGTGATGTAGCCGCTTTTGGAGTAGAAAGTGTTGATCCTCAGGTGATATTAAAAAATAATCTCAAAGCATCATCTGAGGAAGTTCTAAGTGCAATAAAACTATTAAACGATGTCGGTAAAAATCGTGGTAATAATGGGATGCCTGAGCTGTTACCTGGTCTGAATTTTGTTTTTGGGCTTGAAGGTGAAACAAAAAATACATTTAAAATAAATTATGAATTTCTAAAGAAAATTCTTGATGATGGGTTACTTATTAGAAGGATTAATCTCCGTCAAGTCATGCCCATTCCAGATACAAAGATGTTTAAAACTGGAAATAAAATTGTTTTAAAACATAAACGTGATTTTCAACGATTTAAAAGACAAGTACGGGAGAACATCGAAAGACCTATGCTTAAAAATATACTTCCAGCAGGCACTATTTTAAAAAGTGTTTATACCGAAAAAAATAAAGGAAAAGTCACATTTAGCAGGCAACTTGGTAGCTACCCATTATTAATAGGCGTTCCAGGTCGTCTTCAACTACACAGTTTTTTAGATGTAAAAATTATTGATTATGGATATAGATCTGTAACCGCAGTTCCATTCCCACTTGATATTAATCATGCCTCTAGAGAGACAATCGAGGCTTTACCGGATATCGGTAAACGAAGAGCTATTAGGATACTTGCAAATCGACCATTTAAAAACAAGGAGCAACTAGTCAAATCTATTGATGATCCTCTTGTTGGAGAAAAAATATTAAAATATATATCAATTATTGAGTGATAAATTAAAATGGGATGACAATATACAGGGTCCAATATGACAGAGAATAAACTCAAAGAACTAGAGAAAAGAATAAACTATGAATTCAAAGATATTGATCTGTTAAAGAATGCAATAACTCATAAAACATATGCTTTTGAAGCTCAAGCTCCAATCGAGTATAATGAACGTTTGGAGCTACTTGGTGATAGTATTCTTGGTTTTATCGTAGCTGAGCAGCTATATAATAGTAATAATTATTTTTCAGAAGGGGAGCTCACCAGAAGACGAGCAATATTTGTCAATAATACTTTCCTTGCAAAAAAAGCTAGAGAACTAGATATTGGTGATTTTATATTACTTGGGAAAGGAGAGAAGAAACAAAACGGGGCAAAAAATTCTTCAAATTTAGCCAATACTCTTGAAGCGTTAATTGGGGCAGTCTATCTGGATTCAGATATGGAAAATGTTAGAGCTTTTATTCGAATTAATCTATTTGATAAAAACTTTCAGTTCTAAATCACATATAAGTTCATTTATAGAGATTTTTTCAATGTTTCTTTTTTAAATAGGGCATCCCTGTTTTTGTATTGATACCTACAACGAGATGATCAGGTTTTTTACATGGTCTACCAGAATCTAACGTTCTTTTGCTGAAAAAATAAATCGTTTGAGTCTTACCACTTCTCAGTTTTACATCCTTTGTATATAGCTTATATTCTCCATATTTATAGGGGGTTTCTTCTTTACGAATTGATAGAGAAGTATCTATATCCCCAAAGTATGCTTTCACATGTGACATCAATAGGTACATGATGATTACAACGTATACAACAAAAAGTAAGTATCTAATGATAACCTCATGCCTAGCAGAAATCATTACTATATCCCAAAATGCAGACCAAGAAAAATAAAAAATTGTAAACAGTCTCGACCGGTTTTTCGCATTCAAGAAACCATAAGAAATTGCAAATAATAAAATAATTGTAAGTATCACATCAATCCACATAAGTGATGACATAATTGATGTGGAAAATAGAACATCAAATGGTCCTTGTGTTATTAATAGATAAAAATAGTATGCTACAAACACAAAAGTGAAAAACATGATGATTATTAATCCGTTAGGTATATCCTTAATATCTTTCATATTTTAACTCCCATATACAAAACATAATATAATGATGTAATATATATTTTTCTTGTATTTCTTCTGTATATAAATTAAAAACCTTTATAAAGAGAAAATTGCTGACAAAATAGTATGAACCGGCTTATAAAAGCAGAATTAACAGTTGGATTGTTAGCATGTTTTGCCCTGGGCTGGGGAATAGTTCAAGATTCATTTGCATTAATTGATGATAATCTATTATTTGCCTATGGGCGGATAATTCTACAATTATTTGCGGTATTTGTAATTTCTGTTGTACTTATGAGTCTGTTAAAATGGGTTGATGTGTTTGATCTAAAAACAAATGCAATTCTAACATTAACTGTACTAGTTACAATTCGTCTATTATCTGGTTTTGGTACCTAAAAAAAAATTTAATTTTTACTAATTTTTTCAAGTAGTTTTCTGAAGTTTTTTTCACTTTCGCTTAATGCGTTTTCAGCTATTTTGTTAATAGTATTATTTTTTATAATTAGAGTTACTCCATGTCTTCCATCTTCAAATGTGGTTGGAATGATTTTTATTCCAAAATAGATATCTTCTTTATCTATATGAAGTGATATATCTTTTGTATAACATTTTCCTTCAAGGGCTTCATTTATGCCTAATGATATCTCAGTATTATCTTTGAAAAATGACAGGTTAGTATGGTCTATGGTTTGTCCAATTATACCCTCTCGCTTCATTCTTAAGAATTCAAGAAATGTTTCATTTATTAAGGTTATTGTTAAGTTTTTATCAAAAATTAAAATATAATCTGATGTGAAATTTAATAAATTATTTATAGGAACTCTTCGTGATGGGAAAAAAACTTTTGCAGGGCCAAATGTGATCATTTCTACTAATCCTGAGATCCGCATAATGTCTAGGTATTTGGCTACTGAGTTTCTATTGATTTTTATTTTTCTAGAGATGTCTGTTACAGTCATTCCTTTTGGATTTTCCTTTAGGAATTGTCCGATATACTCAATTTCTTTCTGGTAACTTTCCATTAATTAAGTATGGATTTATTGCTATTTATGCATTTCTCTTTTGATAATCAGTTATGCAATGCAAAAAGCGATAGTTTTATATACTAATTACTGTATTTCACTATTGCAATGCGCTATTGCATTGCAAAGATGGTGACTGAGATGAGGGAATTTATCTACCGGTCAATAAAGGTTTTACCCACGGGAAAACTTTGGGTAAAATACACAAAGAGCCCAAAAGTTGCAGAAAAACTTGGGGGAGTTATAACATGTAGATCTAGTTCCAACTTACATTCAATTAATTCATCCATCTCATACTCCTCACCACTTAGATTAACAATAACAAATAAAAAACCACATCCAGGACATCCCAATCCACTTCCACCTAGGATATAAGAGGTACCTCAAATACGCATTCCATCTCTCCATCCTTTTTTGTATAAAAGGGGTGCCTCTTAACTTTCCCATAAACTTATTTTATCAAACATTATAATAACAAATTAAACATACCAATTAACGGGTTTAACAATGAAAGTAGCCTTGATAGCAATGAGACCAGAAATAGCAGATAAAAAAGCAAACCTGCAAACAATGGAAAAACAGATTGAAAAAACAAAAGCAGATCTATATATATTTGGAGAAACAACCCTTACAGGTTACGGTTGTAAAGATGAGATAAGAAACCTAGCTGAATCAATAGATGGCCCATCAATTAAATATATGCAAAAAATAGCAAAGAAAAACAATTGCTATATCGTCTTTGGACTACCACTAGTTGATCCAAACATAGAAGGACTAAATCATAACTCAGCTGCATTAATTCACCCAAGTGGAAAAACAGATATCTACAATAAATGGTTTTTACCAACATTTGGACCATTTGAAGAAAAAATATTTTTTAATGAAGGTGAAGAATTAAAAGTTTTCAAAACAAAACTTGGCAAAATAGGGATAATAATATGCTATGACCTATTTTTCCCAGAACTCTGCAGAGCATATACACTTCAAGGAGCAGATATAATAATATGTCTATCAGCAACACCTTCACCAAATAGGAAATATTTTGAAACATTAATCCCAGCAAGAGCCGTTGAGAATGCTGTATTTATGATTTATGTAAATCTCGTAGGAACCCAAGAAGACCTTGTATTCTGGGGGGGATCACAGATATATGATCCACTTGGTAATTTATTAGTAAAAGCACCATATTATAAAGAGAGTGTCGTAACTTGTGATATAGATATTAAACAGATTAAGATCGCACGTGCTAATCGCCCTGTTATCCGAGATATCCGGCCTGAAATATATCATGATCTATATGATTTCGCACGGTTCCATACAAAAAAATGAGTATTTACTAATAATTACAAAAAGTATTTACCAGTAAAAAGTATTCTGTGGAAATTAGACCCTATTCTTTTTACTGAGGGGGGGCAATGAAACATTACGATGATAAAACTGTTCATGAACTAGATCTAATGGCTGTAAAAATTAGAAAACATGTAATTGAAATGCTATATCGAGCTAAATCAGGTCATCCCGGAGGATCTCTTTCAGCAGTTGATGCACTTGTAGCATTATATTTTCATCATATGAATCATAACCCTAAAAAACCATGTGATCCAAATAGGGATCGTTTTATATTAAGTAAAGGTCATGCTGTTCCAGCACTTTATGGAGTTCTTGCTGAGAGTGGATATTTTCCAGTCAAAGAGCTAAAAAGACTAAGAGAAATTAATTGTATGCTGCAGGGTCATCCTGTTTGCACCTATGTACCAGGTATAGAAGCATCTACCGGTTCACTTGGCCATGGACTTTCATTTGCAAATGGTGTCGCATTAGCGGGATGGCTGGATAAAAAAGATTACAATGTTTATGTCATGCTAGGAGATGGTGAAACAGATGAAGGACAAGTATGGGAAGCAGCCGCAGTTGCATCTCACTATAAACTTAAACATTTAACTGCTTTTATTGATAGGAACTATTTACAAATTGATGGCAACACTGAAGATGTACTACGTCTTGAATCAGTTAGAAAACGATGGGGTTCATTTGGATGGTATGTAATTGAGATCGATGGTCACGATATGAAACAAATACTTGACGCCTTAGATGAAGCCAATAATCATAAAAATCAGCCGACAGTAATTGTATTAAATACAGTGAAAGGAAAAGGTGTTTCTTTCATGGAAAATAACGTTGATTTCCATGGTGTTCCACCAAATGAAATGGAATACAATATAGCTATGAAAGAACTTAATTTTTTACAGGAGAAACTGGAGGCTAATAATTGAGCAAAGAAATGGTCAATCCAAGGAATGCATATGGCGAAACACTTCTTAAAATGGGTAAGAAACATCCAAATTTAGTAGTACTTGACGCTGATCTTTCAAAATCCACAAAGACTATTATATTTGCAAAAAAATATCCTGAAAGATTCTTTGAGATGGGAATAGCAGAAGCAAATATGATGTCAACTGCTGCGGGTCTTGCATCATGTGGGAAAATACCTTTTGTGAGTACATTTGCTGTATTTGCAACAGGACGAGTATATGATCAAATTCGAATGGACATCGCATACTCAGAAGCAAATGTAAAGATATTTGCAACTCATGGTGGAATAAGCGTTGGAAAAGATGGAGCTAGTCATCAAATGATTGAAGATCTTGCTCTTATGCGAGTACTTCCTAATATGACAGTTCTTGCACCAAGCGACGCAACTCAAACAGGTAAAATTGTTGAACTCATGGCAGAAAGCAAAGGACCAATGTATGCACGAGTCGGACGAGCAAATGCACCAATAATATATAAAGAAAAGGAATTAAAAGACTTAAAAATCGGTAAAGGAATCACTGTTGAAGATGGATCTGATGTAAGTATTATTGCATGTGGAACAATGGTTGAACCAGCACTTGATGCAAGAAAAAGACTAAAAAAATCAGGAATTTCAGCAAGAATTATTGATATGCATACAATAAAACCACTTGATGTAGATCTTGTTAAAAAATGTGCAAAAGAAACAAATGCAATAATAACTGCTGAAGAACATTCAATAATTGGTGGACTTGGTAGTGCTGTCGCTGAGATTATTGCAGATAATAATATACCTATAAAATTCAAACGTATGGGAGTTCCTGATAAATTTGCAGAATCAGGTGAACCTAAAGATTTACTTGAAAAATACAAATTAAACGAAAAACATATTGTAAATGTTTCTATCAAATTAGTTAAATAAAACATATATAAAGATACAAAGTTTTTTGTAGTCCATTAATGATTCGTCTCCTGGTGAGAAGGTTGGACAATATTTTCTTATTCCTCAATATTATAATAATTGGTATTTCGAGTCTACTATCTGTTGTTTTTTTTATTTTCATGGTACCGCTTAAAAAATCTTAAGCTTGCAATAGTTAATATTGCTTTTATACTATTTTTTATCACTACCAGGTATTTTTCGAAATAAAACTATATAAATAATCTGGAACAAAAAATCGAACAATTAAAATTTTAAAAATAGCATAATATTATTTCCATACAATTATTGTTAAAACATCACCATCTTGTAACTTATGATCCAATCCAACTTTTTGAACATCATGTTTAGCAGAAGGACCAGATACATTTGCATAACGAAACTTTCGTTTAAAATTACGATGTAGTTTTCTGCATGCATCCTCAACTGTATTTTCTTTATGAAGGATTAATGGTTCGTCATAATCTGTTTGTTTTCCAACTGGTTTCATATATATGCAAATTAGTTTTAACTCCTTAAAAATCATCTCTTGTAGTTTTTCAATATTCATATTATTACTTGCAGAAATAGATATAACATTCCATCCTAATTTTTCTATTTCTTTTATTTTTTGATTCAATTTATGATTTGATATTAAATCCATCTTATTAACAACAACAAACGCGGATACATAAATTCTGTTTTCAATAAATACATCAATTAATTGATCCTCTGTGATATCCTCTCGTATTAAGATATCTGCGTTAATAACATACTCAGATGAAATTGATTTAATTAACTTCTCATCAAGATGGCTGAGTTTTACAGTTGAGTTTACAGATAGTCCACCTTCACCTGTTCTTTTTATAACAACATCTGGTCTTTTCTGATTGAGACGAAGACCTGCTCGATGCAATTCATCTGTCATAAGTTTTAGATGATCATCATGTTGAGCATCAATCATAAATATTATCAGATCAACATTTCTAATAGCAGATAAAACCTCCCGACCACGACCTTTTCCTTCAGATGCACCTGAAATTAAACCTGGTAAATCAAGAATTTGTATATTTGCTCCATTATATTTCATCATTCCTGGAATTGCATCAAGCGTGGTAAATTCATATGCACCTACTTTACTATCAGCACTTGTCAATTGATTTAAAAGTGTACTCTTCCCGATACTTGGAAAACCAATAAGACCAACTGTTGCATCACCAGATTTTTTAATAGCAAATCCTTTACCCTTTGCACCTGAACTTTTTCTTTTATCAACTTCTTCTTTTAAACGAGCAATCTTTGCTTTAAGTTTACCGATATGGTGCTCAGTAGCCTTATTTTTCTGTGTATTAAAGATTTCATCTTCAATATCTTTTATTTGTTGATCAACCGATGATGTATCCATAATCTTAAAAAAAATGATATACAAGAGGGTTTAATAAAAACACCTATTTATATTTCAATATATGCGTCCCGGTTTCTCCTTGTAATGCTTCCCATCCTTTCTCAACATTAGAAATAATAGCTTTTTTACCACCATATTCTAAAAACCTTATTGCTGCTAAAATCTTTGGACCCATACTACCCACTGGAAAACTTCCATCTTTATAATATTTTTTTATATCTTCTAGCGATACCTTGTTTAATGTTTTCTGTTTCGGAGTATTATAATAAAGATATACATTATCTACATCTGTTAAAATAAGAAGTAATTCTGCATCTATTACCTCAGCTAGTCTTTCAGCAGCAAGATCCTTATCAATCACAGCCTCTAGTCCATCAAGACCCCAGTTTTCCTTTTCAACAACAGGCATACCTCCACCACCTGAAGCTATTACAATTATTCCTTCATCAAGCATTTTTTTGATAATATCTCCTTCAACTATAGATTTTGGATCTGGAGATGGTACAACTATTCTCCATCCATCAGGTTGACGAATAAGCTGATACCCCTTTTTTAATAGGTTCATAGCGTCTTTCTCATTATAATGTGGACCTATTGGTTTTGTAGGATCTGAAAAAGAAGGATCGTCTTTATCAACTAAAACCTGAGTAATTAACGTTACCACTGGTTTTCTTATATCTGCCTTATTAAAAGCATTTAATAAACACTGCTGAATCATATAACCAATAAGACCCTGGCTTTCAGCGACACATATTCCAAGAGGCATTGGTGAAAGAACATCCTTTGCTATATCATTCTGAAGAAGAATAGCACCAACCTGAGGCCCATTACCATGAGTAATAACTACATCCCAGCCATCTTTAATGATTTTTACTATTGACTTTGATATCTCCCTGGTATTTGCAAATTGTTCGTAGATAGTGCCCTTCTGTCCTTCTTTAATTAACGCATTTCCACCAAGAGCTATTACTGCTTTTTTACCCATAACAACAAAGGAGTGAAACAATAGCTCCTATAAAAAACATAACTATAGAAAAATATGAAGAAAAAGGTAATAAAATTATATACAATGTTTCTGTTGTTTCTTTTGTAAAACATGTATCAAACTGAGAGAGAAAAACTAGTCAATATGCTAAAAAAAGAAGGACGTATCAAAACCAAAGAAGTAGAGCAAGCATTTTTAGAAATACCTCGAGAAGAGTTCATACCTAATATTATTAAAAAACATGCATATGTTGATACACCTCTTGAAATAGGTAAAGGTCAGACTATCTCAGCACCACATATGGTCGCAATTATGTGTGAGGCACTTGATATAAAAAAAGATCAAAAAATATTAGAAATAGGAGCTGGATCAGGTTATCACGCAGCAGTTGTTTCAAAACTAGTTGGTGACAATGGTCATGTATATACAATTGAACGGTTTCCAGAACTTGCAGAGAACGCAAAAAAAAATCTTGAAAAAACTAAAATAAAAAATGTAAAAGTAATAAATGGAGACGGCTCAATAGGGTTATCTGAATATGCACCATATGATCGTATTTATGTTACATGTGCAGCTCCGAAAATACCACCACCTCTTCTTGAACAATTAAAAGACACTGGTAAACTGTTAATACCTGTAGGACAAATGATATGTACTTTAAATCTTGTTGAAAAAAAAGACGATAAAATTATAATAAAAGATTTAGGCGGCTGCGCTTTTGTTCCACTAGTCGGAAAACATGGACACTAAACAAATTGTAATTTTAGAGTTTATATTTGATATCTCTAAGGAATTTCTTCCGCCAAGAAATATCCTCTTTGTTTTCAACTCCTTTTGGAATAAATCCATCAATAACACCAAGTATAGCCCGGCCTAGTTCACCACCATTATCTGACTCAGCAACAATAACCTTTGTTGGATTTGCAGTTGCACAATAAATTAAACAAACCTCAGGTATATTTTTTATTGCGTTTAACACATTTAATGGAAAACAGTTCTTCATAAAGACAATAAAGGAATGTCCCGCTCCGATTGCCTCTGCATTTTTTTCAGCTAGTTTAATCATTTGTTTATCATTTCCCTCTGAACGTATCTTACAAGCTTCACTTGCCTCACAAAAAGCAACACCAAACATTCCATTTGGTACAGAGTTAACCATCGCCTCATAGATATCCTCAACACTTTTAATGAAATGAGTTTGCCCTAGAATGAAATTAATATCCTCTGGTTTATTTATCTTAATTAATTTTAGATCAATATCCTCCATAATATATATCCTCCAAAGATCAAATAACCTCAAATCTCAAACGAAAAAGGATTATATAAATATTGATAAAAATGAAGTTTATGATGAAATTCTAGATTTTCTAGGTACATGATCAAAAAGACTGATAACAGCATAAAAACCAAGTATAATAGAAACAGGTAATAAAATAAACTCAAAATGAACCGCTCCAATAGAGTTAATTTTTGCTACAAAAACATAATCATTGAAAAAATATGCCCATAAAAATGTAACATATAGTACAATACTATTTGCTATAAGGCAGCCAACACCGATGTGTGTAACCCAAAGACATGTGTCACCCCTTTGCTATAAGGGGCATTAACCAAAAACCCTAAAAACAACGAGGTGACACAAATGATTGTATGGCATGGAGATGTATATATAGATAAGGCACACATAGATGTGTTAAAACAT
>JAUWIE010000032.1 GCA_030605515.1 Thermoplasmatota archaeon | reverse complement strand
ATCTCTTCAAATATTGCAATCGTCTCTCTAATTTTTTCTTCATATCCAAACAGACCTGTGTTTAGTCCTCTCTGCACAGCATCTATAGCTGCATAAATTCCTCCAAATTCAAAGTCAGGTTTTAATCCGATTTTTTTACATGCTGATTTTGCCGTTGCGTCTAAAATTCCAATTTTATCCAAATTTAAAGTTCTTATTTTTTTTAGTAATCTATCAACATCGGAATTTGTTAATTTTCTAACTTCGTGGAGTGATGGTAACTCAAAATAGTACAATTTTCCAACTTTGTGAGAAACAATCCCTTTCAACTCATTAACAGTTACAAATTCCCCGATATCTGCATCTATCTCAGCGGTTCCTGTAGAAGTAGATTTTTTATTTGGATGGGCAACTAGCCACCCGTTTTCCATAAACAAACCAACTTTTTCACCGGTTTTTATTTTTAATTGTGCAAGTGCAATACACTCTTTAATAACGGACATTTTTTCTATTCGATCATCAATAAACTTTTTCAAATTTGATAACTCAGTTTGGAGAAGTTGCGTTCCTTTTATTGTTGGTTTGTATTCCCCTTTTATTTTATGTACAAGGTCTTGCTTGCTCATTTTTTTCATGTAATCTGAAATTGCTTGTTGTGTAACACCGATTTTTTCTGCTAATGGTACAAGTTTAGAATAATGTTCGGTGTAAAGTTCAGAAAGAATAAGTATCTGTGTAGAAAGAGATTTGTCTCTGAGAAGCTTCATTAGCTTTTTATAATCGTACAATTGTTTAAATCACTTTCTCCAATTTACAAATTCATTTGTTTTTTGTCAAGTAAAATTTATATAGATATTTTTGATTGCAAATACAACTGTGAAGACTGCAGAGAAAAAAATATGATAAAAAATGAGAAATGTAATTCGATATTTAAAAAAAAATTGGTAAAAAAAATTGAGATAATTGGATTGACTATAACCTTTTTAACAGTCTTGATCTTTATAAATTGGTATCAAAATCCCGAGCCTCTTGCCTCAGTTAAATCAATTAATACTGCTCCTCCAGATACCAACATACTAGATGGGCCAACTGGAACAATCGATTACAATGACGTAGTTTTTACCTGGATAGGATCCGACGATACAACTCTTACGGAGCAACTACAGTACTCCTACATACTTGAAGGAAAAGGCTCAGAATGGTCAAGCTGGGCATCCTCTACATCAACAACATACAACAACCTTTCAAATGAAGAATACGCCTTTAAAGTCAAAGCCAAGAACGAAGTAGGTAACATCGATCCAACACCAGCACAAAGATCATTCACAGTAGATACAGATGAATGGAATGAAGATACTGCTCCTCCAGATACCAACATACTAGATGGGCCAACTGGGACAATCGATTACAATAATGTGACATTTACCTGGACAGGATCTGATGATGTGACTCCTATAGAAGATATCAACTATTCATATAAATTAGAAGGATATGACAATGATTGGTCATCTTTTTTCCCTGATACAAGTAAAAACTATAGTGATCTTCAGAATGGAGATTATTCATTCAAGATAATAGCTAGGGACGAAGCAGGCAATATTAACCCTACGCCAGCTGAGAGAGCATTTACAGTAAATGTTGAGAGCGGCGATACTAATCCGCCAGAGACAACTATAGCTGATGGACCAACTGGAACAATCGATTACAATAATGTGACATTTACCTGGACAGCATCCGACGACGTAACTCATACAGAGAATCTACAATATTCTTACAAGTTAGTAGGGATTGATTCAAGTTGGTCAAGCTGGAAAACCGATATATCAAAAACATATAATAATCTTCCAAACGGAGATTACATCTTTAAAGTGAAGGCAAAAGACGAAGCAGGTAACATCGATCCAACACCAGCAGAGAAGTCATTTAGAGTAGACATAGATGAGAGTGAAGAAGATACGGTTGCTCCAGATACTAGTATTCTTACTGGACCAACTGGAACAATCGATTACAATAATGTGACATTTGCCTGGACAGGATTTGATGATGTGACTCCTACAGGAGACTTGCGCTATTCGTACAAACTTGAACCCTATGATACTTATTGGTTATCTTGGACAACCTCGATATCAACAACATACACTAGTCTACCAAATGGAGACTATACTTTTAAAGTGAAGGCAAAAGACGAAGCAGATAATATCGATCCAACACCAGCGCAACAATCATTTACTGTAGAAGTTGGAGGAGAAGAACCAGATAGGTTTGCAACAAGCGTCATCGATTTTACAGGAGGCGGCAGTACTGATCTTATTTTGGGTGGACCGCGTGGCAGGGGTGAATCTCAAGGTTCAACTCATGTGTTATCCTTAGGGACTAGTGGCATTGTGACACTTGGGTTTGATGTAAGTATTGCTAATGGGCCGGGGGAAGATTTCATTGTTTTTGAAAATCCTTTTTCTATTTTGGATCAATATGGTGATCCAACTGGCATGGTATTTGCAGAACTCGTTTATGTTGAGGTAAGTACCGATGGTATCAATTTCGTTCGATTTCCCTCAATATCTAGGACTGCAAATCCTGTCAACCCATACCAGGGAATATGTCCAGAGAATGTGACAAATCTTGCGGGAGTTTATCCCGTATTTGCAAATGTCGATCAAAATGATATTGATCCTTTTGATCCAGATGGGGCAGGTGGAGATGCATTTGATTTAGATGACTTACTTGATTATCCTTTGGTACAAAATGGGGTTGTTGATCTACAAAACATTTGCTATCTAAAAATAATAGATATCCTTGGAGATGGCTTATGTCTTGATAGTCAAGGTAATCCTATCTATGATCCTACAGGGTTTGGAAATAATGGTGCTGATATAGATAGTGTAGCAGTTATCAATTATAGAGTATAGTGATTACAAAACATTTTATATGATAGATTTTAACAACGACGATCTTTTGTATAGTTGGTGGAGTTTTTACCTTGTTTGTAATAGGTGAACGAGATGGAACAGTGAAAAACGAGGTTTGATGTCTGGATTTTCACGTTTGCAACCACATTTTACAAGTTTATTTGTTTTTTTTAAAGTAAAGTTTATATATGTCTCTTTTATTGTCGTTAACGAATATATTGAAAATGGAGGTTAAAAAAATGATAAATATAAAAGTAAAGAAATGCATAGTTTTTGGAACAATACTCTTGTTTGTTGGAGCTAGTATTACACCGAACATAAGTGGAATTTTTGAAAGAAAAGATAACAAAACAACTGGAATTAACTCCGAAAATGACCATGTGGATAAAATAACCTCAAAAACAGTGAAAAATAACATTTCTGACTGGCGGACATATCAAAAGAATAACAAGCGAACGGGTGTTACAAATGCTGTTGGTGCAGAATATAATTGGACGGAGAAACTAACCTACGATATCGGTGACCGTGTACTTTCCCCTGTGGTGGGTGATCTTGATGGTGATGGACATATGGATGCGGTGTTCAGTTCAGACGTAACCAGCCCCAATTTACCAGTCTACGCAGTTGATTTGGTGACTGGCGATCTAAAATGGTCGTTTATGCCGGGCAGTGCAATCTGGTCAACTCCTACACTTGCTGATTTAAATGATGATGGAAAACTTGACGTGACCTTTGGGGCAGGCAGCGACGATGGGCATATTTATGCTCTCTACCATAATGGTACTAAGATGTGGGATTACTTCACAGGGGATTATACCAACAGCATTGATAGTCCCAGTGGTGTTGCCGATGTCGATGGAGATGGTAAGCCTGAAGTGTTAGTTGGAGGAAGCTGTTACTACTGCCCTAGTTGTGACACTTTCTTTGTTCTCAATGGAGAAGATGGAAGTCTTCTATGGGGGGTTAATATTGGGTCTACTTTAAACGCTCCTACCATTGGAGAATTTGATGGCGACCCCGGAGTCGAAATAGTCATGGGGGGATATGATGGCTATGTCCGTGTCTTCGATGGTGAAAACGGCAACGAAATTTTGGCTGTTAAACCAGATGCAAGTGGCTGGATAGAGTCAACACCTGCAATAGTTGATTATGGATATGATGGCATTGATGACATTGCAGTTTTCTCGGGTAACAATATTTATCTCCTTGACGGATCCAACGGAAACACGATTTGGAGTTACCCAACTGCAGGTTCTGGTCTTTTCGGTGGTATATCTGCAGGTGACATTGATGAAGATGGAGAACCTGAAATCCTAGCTTATCCATACTATAACAGTTTCGTCTATGCGATCAATCTTGATGGAACTCTTAAATGGACAAGAGATGTTGGCTATGATAGTATCTATGCATCGCCTTCTCCAGCTATCGCAGATATAGATGGAGATACTCATCCAGAGGTCATCATTCAAGCACGCTCATCTGGAATGCTTTACGCCCTTAACGGCAATACTGGTGAGGTTGAATATAGTTTTTCACTGGGAACTCAGTCTATTTCTTCACTTGCTATAGCTGATACTGATGGAGATGGAATAGCAGATATCATTACTGGCTGCAATGATGGAAAACTGTATGTCATAGGTAATTCTAAGGCTGAACCAGTAATATGTGGTGATCTAAACAACGATGGAATTATCAACATTGCTGATTTTACTTATATCGTGAGCTATTTGTATGGTGGAGGACCAGCACCAATACCATATCTTTGTATTGGAGATTCTAATATTGATAGCAATGTCAATGTAGCCGACATGACATACATACTAGCATACTTGTATGGTGGAGGACCAGCACCATGTAATGACTGCTGTACTCCAATCTGGTAAACATAAGATGATACTCTTTTTCATTTTTGTTGATATATATCACCACCTCAAAATTAATGCAAATTTAATTAACCCAGCATATAACTAGGTTCCAGTTAATTACTAAATAAAACTACGAGATATACCAGATAGAAAAATAATAAATATATTGAGAGATGGTTCAGATCATGGAGGCCATTATACTACAATCAATACACATACAGAAATTAGATAAAGAGATTGTTGAAATAGATAAATGCTGTTGTGGTTGTCAACTACGTAGCAGATAAAAAAAAGGTAATAGGTGTAACTATTGTCGTTCTATAAAAAGATCGGTACTTATAAAGATATTGCAAAAAAAATTATCCTAGCAGCCGTGTTCATAGGCCTCATAGGAATATTATTTGTAACTGCAAACAACCAAAGTGGAATCGTAAGCAATAGTAACAATGACATTTCAATTCACCCAGTAGATGAGCAGTTTTTTACTATGAAAATTACAGTAACGGAGAACTTTGGTAATTCACTTGTGTTCTCAAAAGAAGCTGAGGTTTTAAAAGGAGAATCAGCAATGGATGCATTGAACAAAGTTGCTGATATAACATGCATCTATGGAGGTGGATTTGTAGAATCTATAAATGGAGTTAAATCAAAAAATATGGGTGGAGAAGGTGAAAAAAAAGGTTGGTTCTATTACATAAATGGTATGCTATCACCAATTAGTGCAGTGCAGTATATTCTCTATCCTGGAGATGTGGAACGATGGGATTTTCATGACTGGAGTTCAAACCGAATGGTGACTGCTATTATTGGGGATTTCCCAGAACCGTTTCTACATGGATTTAGGGGAAATGTTAGAGATACAGTTATTGTCTACTCAAAAAAGTTTTCGGATTCTGCATATGAGTTACAGCAAGCACTCGATGATGTCGGCGTTTCTATATCAGTAAAACTTTTTGAGGAGCTTTCAAATAATGAAAAATGTGGTAACAACCTTATTCTTATTGGAGAATATGATAACTTATTGATAAATGAACTTAATAAGGATTTTTATAACCTTGGATGGTTCATTGAGTTTTATGGTAATGATATAAAGATTTTTACTGAGAGTAGCAAAGAAAAGCAAATTTTTGATCACGGTGGTATCATTATAGCTACTCAAAACCCATGGAATTCTAAGGGGAACTGGAATGGAGAAAATGTTGTTTGGGTTGTATCTGGAATTACTGCAGAAGATGTAGATGAAGCTGTTGAGACTCTTGTAAATAACCCTGAGGGTATTAAAAATTCTATAAGCGTTGTAATCGTCGATGGAAATATCTTTGAGGTGCCATAGTGAAATTTGCGTATAAAAACAAAGAAACAGTTATTCATAGGCTTCATCCTGCATGTAAACTCATATGGGTAATTGGGATATTATTTGCCTGCATTATTATAAGTGACCCTATACTTCTGCTATTGATATTTTTCTCCACCGTTCCATTTGTCATAATTGGGAAGATTGTGAAAGAGTGGTTTTCGTTTTTGAAGCTCACATTATGGCTTTCTTTTTTTATTATTGTCATAAATATGTTTGCCAGTCAATATGGTTCGACTATCCTCTATGTTATACCTAGCGAAATACCAATAGTAGGTAAACTAAAAATCACTTTTGAAGCTCTTGTATTTGGCATTGGGATGTCATTTCGTTTGATAGCAACAATCTCCGCATTTGCTATTGTTACATTAACGATAAATCCTGATGATCTCCTACAGACATTTCTTGCGTTCAAATTACCTTATCGCACTGTTTTCACCACTGCAATTGCTACCCGTTTCATGCCATGCTTATTAAATGATGTTGATACTATGACAGATTCTTTACGTACAAGAGCCTATAATTTTAATGATGGGAAATTTTTACAGAGGATAAAAAGGCGATCTGTGTTGATTTTACCGTTGCTTTCTAATTCTCTTGAAAGAGCGATTCAATCAGCAGAGGCCATGGAATCAAGAGCATTTGGCTCTGATACAAAACGAACAATATATAAAAAAATTGAAACGACATTAACTGACTATTTTTTTATCATGCTTTCAACGCTATTTCTAGTTTTTTTATTTTTGATGTTGTTGTTTAATATCGGATCCTATAACTATTATCCATCACTTGATCCTATTTATATAAATGTTTCATATATGAGCGTAGCCTTAGTTCTCATATTCTTCGTTTTGGCACCAGCTGTTTTTTCGCCTTTAAAGAAGGTGTTTGACCTTGATTAAGATAAATGATTTAACGTTTTCATATGCAGAAACCGATAAACTTGCTTTGAAAAATATATCATTGAAAATTGAGGATTCAGAGTTTGTACTTATAACCGGTCCATCTGGATGTGGGAAATCCACACTCTGCCGATGTATCAACGGATTGATTCCTTCTTTTTATGGTGGAAAAATACATGGAGAAGTTAAGGTTCAAGATCTCGATTCAATACATACTCCAACCAATATTATGGCAAAAAAAGTTGGCATGGTATTTCAAGACCCGGAAAATCAACTTGTTGCAATGGATGTGGAGAAGGAAATTGCATTTGGTCTTGAAAATCTTGGTTTTTCAAATACTATTATAGCAAAGAGAATCGAAGAAGTCCTAGATATGGTAGGTATCGATCACCTGCGTAATCGCCTGTTATC
This sequence comes from Thermoplasmatota archaeon, assembly GCA_030605515.1. GTDB lineage: Archaea > Thermoplasmatota > E2 > DHVEG-1 > DHVEG-1 > JAUWIE01. The sequence continues at coordinate 13,114 of JAUWIE010000032.1, read as the reverse complement.
AACACTCTCTGGGGGGGAGAAACAGAAAACCACGATAGCATCTGTTTTAGTTTTGCATCCTGAGGTTCTTGTGCTCGATGAACCCACCTCTGAGTTAGATCCAAAGGGGGCCGAAGAAGTAATTCAGATCGTCCAACGTCTTAATCAAGAACTAGGATTGACTGTTATTCTTGTTGAACATAGAATCGATAGAGTTCTCCAATCAGTGGATCGTTTGATAGTGATGAAGGAGGGGATGATAAATTATGATGGTCTTCCTAGGGGATGGGTGGAGGTATCTCAAAATACATCATCTGGAATAGGCGTTCCTCCAATAGCGCGATTAGGGTTAGGATTGAAACAGAAGAAACAAGATGCCCGGATTCCGCTTACTATCAAAGAAGGACGGCAGTTTTTTACCCCTATTTTTAAACAGAATAAATGGAAAGTAAGAGAGCTATCTGAATCTCATGTAAATGGTAACCTAGGCAAGCCTATTGTTAAAGTCCGTAAACTCTGGTATAAATACCCAGATGGACCAACTGCTATTAGAGATATTAGTCTTGATATCTGCCAGGGGGAATTCATTGCTCTTGTTGGAAGAAATGCATCCGGTAAAACCACCTTTGCCAAATTGTTAAATGGATTGCTAAGGCCATCTAAGGGAATGATTACGATAAATGGATTAAACACAAAAAATACCCCTGTTGAACACCTTGCTAAGTTTGTTGGATATGTATTTCAAGATCCAAATGTTCACCTGTTTGCAGATACAGTAGAAGAAGAAATCACCCTTATGATGAACAATTTGGGTTTTTCATCAAAATTAATTGAAAGTTCACTTGATAAAATGCTTCATCAGTTTAATCTTGATCATTGCCGGAAAGCCTATCCTCGGTCTCTCAGCTCTGGTGAAAAACAACGTGTCGCATTAGCATCTATTCTAGCTGCACAACCAAAACTCTTAATACTCGACGAGCCGACAAGAGGACTCAACTATGGATTAAAGAAAAACCTAATGGAGTACATTATTGAATATAAAAGAAATGGGGGTTCGATACTCCTTATCAGTCATGATATCGAACTTATTGCTGAGTTTGGAGAACGAGTTGTTCTTGTGAGTGAAGGAAAAATCATTGCAGATAGTGAAAAACATCAAGTGCTTTCTAATTCCCTTCATTTCTCTCCGCAGATCAATCGTCTTATCCAGCCATTTACTAAATATGGAATACCTGGAGATTTATTAACTGTAAATGAGCTAATGCGGGGTTTCTCATGAAAAAGACTTATACTATTGTTGCTTTGTTATTAGCTTGCCTTGCTGCATGTATTATTTTTTCGCTCATTTTCATCGTTGATCTTTCTGAACATTGGGGAATATTTGCCCTAGTGATGATGATTTTTACTGTTTTTATCATGTTTCTCCAGTTTGAACGAGGGAAAATGACTTCAAAGGAGATTTCCCTCGTGGCAATACTAAGTGGTTTTTCAGCTGTTTCACGGGTCCCTTTTGCAGCTATTCCTGGTGTCCAACCTTGTACATATATAATTATTTGCACAGGTTATGTTTTCGGTCCAGTTGCAGGTTTTATGGTAGGTGCCACTACTGCCCTTGTTTCCAATATATTTTTAGGTCAAGGACCATGGACGATTTTTCAAATGTTTGCATGGGGTGCAGTTGGAGCTACAGCTTCGGTACTTCCAAAACTCAAAATCAAAGGTGTAGGTTTAGTTATCTTTGGAGTAATATGGGGTTATCTCTTTGGATGGATTATGAATCTATGGTACTGGATGTTGTATATTTATCCTCATTCTTTCTCCACATTTCTCTTTATGATGGTAAACAGTGTGTGGTTTGATACCCTGCATGCTTTGGGAAATGCAGTATTTCTTGTATTGCTGGGAGAAAAAACCATTATGATACTAAATCGATACAAGCATCGATTCCATGTTGAATATTCACCGCATCTACAAACTAGCAAATCAACCAAAAACTGAAAATATTCATTTGACACTTAAGGGAATAACACATGGAGAACTAGTAATTAAAAAGTTATCTATAATTTTAACTGCTTTGTAATGCTACGTTAAGCTCTTTTACAAATGCTTTAACATCAATACCATGAACTGCTGCAATATCAGTAATCTTTTCAAAAGATGAGGCAATACATCCAATACATCCCATATTGTATTTAGTAAAAACTGGTACAACCTCAGGATATTTCTCAATAACCTCTCTTATGTTCATATCTTCTGTAATTTTATTTTCAGCCATTACTTTCACCTACTTGTTTAACTTCCGATATAAAAATGTTCCATATAATATTTATCATGTACAATTTGTTTGTGTGAGGAGAACCGGACGGAGATTCCAGGAGGAGAATAAAAGAAGAATCAAATGAAGGTGCCGTCCGGTCAAAGAACGCTAAAAATGAAAACGTAGTTGCAGCTATTTAAATAAAAACAGGGGATTGATGAAACTATTAGTTTTAAGACAAAGTCTTATTGGTTTTCATATATCAAAAAGAACTTGCACATGATACGGTCTTTTATTTCTTACTTCTAACATATGATAAGTCACTGCTTTTATTTCTGTACCAATCTTATGCTTTGAGATACTATATTTATCACCGAAAACACGTCCTTTTAACCTGTTTTCCTTATCATCAATTTCTACCTTAAAGAAACTAAAAACAATGTTCTTTGATGTATTTAAGAAAAGAAGTTCAGATAACCAATCAACCAATAACTGTTCAAGATCAGGCGCTTCTAGTACAATATCATATTGCCCTATATTCTCAATTTCAGATTCATCTGTAATAATGTCAAACATGCCTTTAGCTGCGTTTTCGAAAGCCTCTGAAATGTTTTTACCGAAAGCTCTTATTCCTATATCGGCCGTATGATCAATTATTTCATATGGTTCTTTCATGTTATTTCCTTCGAGAAAGATTTTTTATCAATAAAGGATTCAATTGTAGTCTTTAATATTTTTGAAATAAAAAGATTTTTTTGAGTATGATTTAAAAATCAATGTAGTTTAAACCGCTCATTTGTTGTATGAATAAAAAAAGACGTTGATCTATGTTATCTTCTTTAGGAAATTCCTTTTTTATTTTTTCAAGGATTTTTTTCACTGTGTTTTTTCCATTGCAACATTTCCAAACAATAGATCCTAATTCATCAAGATTCGCAGTAAAAGAATCGTTCTTATGTATAATTCTACAAAAGGTTTTACCGAAGTTTCTTTTAAACTTCGGTACTTTTATTCTGACAAGTCCTTCTTTATTTGTTGACCATTCGAAATCTTGTTGTTTTGGTCTGTACTTTAGGAATTCATCAACCGTTGGCTTATGATATTGTGTTTTATTATTCTTTGTTAACAAAGAGCTCCCTCAGTGGTATATATGCAAGAAGTATAGCAACAAAGATCCATATTAGTAGTGCAGGTAACATTGGCGGGAAATCAAAGATATGGAGATCTATGCCACCTATTATTATGAATGCAACGACAACTCCCATGAGTGCTTCACCTGCTATTAGCCCTGCGGTTAGTAAAAGTCCTGTTCTAACTACCTTTTCCTTGGGTTTTACATCTTTTTGCTTGATTGCTAACTCCCAGTCAGATGCTTCTTCCTCTTCATCGCCGCTAAATTTCTTTGCAATAGATCTATTTGTAACATGTCTTACAATACCTCCCGCAAAGATAGGCACTGCAAGTGTAAATGGTAAGTAAATTCCAATAGCTACTGGTAATACTGGTAGGTCAATAAGAATTAATACAATTGCTAGAACCATTCCTGCAATTACAAAAGGCCATACCATATCTCCTCCTAAAACACCTTTTACAATACCGGCCATAAGGAAGGATTGAGGTGCTGGAAGGTCAGGGCTACCTATTTTATATGCTTGATCAAGTGCTTGTATAACAATTGCTAAAAATGGTGCTGCTGCTAGTACTCCAATCATTTCTGCGATCTGTTGTTTCCTTGGAGTTGCACCAATCATACGACCACAGGCCATAGACTGAAGAACATCTCCTGATATTGCTGCTGCACAACAGATAACAGCTGCAATAAGTATCGCAATACCAAATGCACCAGCGCCACTAACTCCAAACCCAAGTAATATTAAACAAGTAATAAGAAGAACCGATACGGTTACACCAGATATAGGGTTGTTAGATGACCCAAGTAATGCAGCCATATATCCTGCAATTGCACTTGCAATAAATGCAAAGAGGATTGCAAAAACTGACATGAATGCAGAAACAGCCCACATTTCTGATATCATACCATAGACAATAAATACAGGAATTGTAAGAACTGCGATCATAAGGAAAACTCTTTTAAAGTTCATATCTTGATCTGTCCTTTCTTTAGCTGCAATTTGTCCACCTTTAATCCCAACAATTGCTTCTTTGATCCCACTAGCAAGATTGGCTCGAAGTTTAAAGATAGTATAAAGACCGCCGACAACCATTGCACCGACGCCAATGTAACGAATATAATTACCCCAAATTTGGAAAAAACCCCATATTCGCGTTCCAATATCTAAATTACCATTTCCTAGTTGAAGTACCTCTTTATATATTTCAGGATCAGCTAGATTTGGAGTTGGAAGACCCATTGCAAGTGCAATAAGAGGCGCAAGAATAACCCATCCAAGAAGCCCCCCTACAAAAACAAAAGATGATATACGTGGACCAATGATCCAGCCTACACCTAGTAGTGCAGGTGATGTAGCAACTCCACCGTACATATAACCAGATTTTTCTCCTCCTCCGATATTATATTTGCCGATGTTAATTATACCATGAATCACACCGCCAACTAATTTTAATGATACTTGACTGAATTTAAAAATTGCAGCAATAAGTACACCTACGACAAGCCATATCCCTGCAGAAGCGTCTTTTTTTGTTTTAGTTGATTCTTCTTCATAACCAACAGTTGTTGTAAGAACAGCTGCAACAGCTATTCCTTCAGGGAATGGTAAATCTGTTTTTATAACAAGTGCACGTCTTAATGGAACCATCCATAGCACTCCTATCATTCCACCAAGTAATGCAATAACAGTTGTTTCGACATATTGTATTTCAGTCCAAGTCTTTAATATAACAAGAGCAGGAATAGTAAATATTACCCCTGCGGCAAGAGCTTCGCCTGCAGCAGCTCCCATCATACTAATATTTACCTCTAAAATTGTTCCTTTAAAAGGTTTTAGAAGAGCAAAAGCCATCACTGCTCCAGGAATCACAGCTGAAACAGTCATTCCAGCATAAAGTCCAAGATAAGCATTTGCAGCACCAAGTATAATTGCAAGGAGTGCCCCGATTGCAACTGCTTTTAATGTTAATTCTGGTATAGTCTTCTTTGCTGGAATAAATGATTTGAAGTCGTCTCGAGAGGGCATAGTAATTTCCTATATTAAAAAATATCTTATATAATATATATAACTATCGGTTTATAACCATTTTTTTATTAACAATTAGATAATATTCCAGGAGTACTGTAAATTGATAATAAATATGAAAATTAACTTATCTCAACAGGGTATCGTAGAATACCAGCTAGTCCATTAAAAGCTGAATATAAGGAATCTCCTTCCTCACTATCTTGAGAAATTAACCTAACTTTACACCCAGTTTTTTCAGCTAAATCAGAAAGCTCGTCAATAATATCTATCTTCTCCTCAATTTCCATAGAATTTGATTTCTTACATTTCGGGCAATCTGGTGTGACATAACTTTTTAATGTCTCCTCATCAATAGTTTTCTCTTCAGTAAAATCACAGGATGAACACCTTAATTTAACTCTAAATTTTCTCAGGTTCTCTGAAAGAAGTAAAATCTCAACAACACTCATATCAAGTGCTTTTCTAACATGCTGCTCTCCATAAACAGCAAGACTTCCCTCTGTTTTTGTAATCTCTTTAAGAAAGCGTTTCATGATACTTTTTTCCTGAGATATCTTAAGATTTGACATAGTGCTTGCTGCTGCTGAAACAAGCTCTTTTAAACCATACTCATCTGTGTAGCCTGTATCAAAAACATTAATGACTTTATCTTGAATTTCATAATGCAGAAATCCTTCATCAAAAAAATATTGTTTTGTTGGGCCTGAACCACCAATAAAAACTCCTTTCATTTTTTTTTCTCCAAGGAAAATCTCACTTGCTTTTTCACCACATTTTACAAACCATTCATGAGCAGCAATTTCAGTAAGACGCTCAAACCTTCTCTGAGATTGCCCCCCGCGTCCATGTTTACCTGGAACACGAGAAGTCATATAATCAATTAGTTCAGTCCTATTTCCACGCAACATACCAACAGTGCATTCACGCCGATCAAGTAATAAAAGACCATATATCTCCTCTTCAGTAAGCATTGCCGTTAAGGGTTCAGTAAAAAAAGAGGAATCACAGCGATACAGAAACGTTGTAATTGGCATTGGAGGCTCAATAACATACGCGACCATCTCACTTTGATCACTACCAACACTTTTATGACCAACAAAGAAAACAACACCATTCTCAGGCGGTTGTTTAAAATACCTTAGTCTACTCATAATCGATTCGATTGCAGAAAGAACGTTTTTTCGTGTTGTCTTTGATTTGATATTCTGAGATTGTGACAATTCATTTTTAAGATATGAATTAACATCAAATATTTGTTTACTAGGTGGAACATATAGCGAAATAAGTTCTGTATGTTTGCCTTTGCATTCCTTGAGTTCTTCAAGTTTTCGTTTCATATCATATTTCTGTCGCTGTGTCATCTCAGTCATTACATATCCGCCTTTTCACACATTTTTTTTAGTATTTCAACCAATTTCATAATAAATAAATGTAAATAATAACTTTGTTTTATACGTTACAATCCAACTATTTCCCCATTATTTGGAGTATAAATCTCTGCAAAATCCTTCATTGGTTCTGCTAAAGCTTCTCTATTGTCACTGTGGAAAAGAACTATCTTTTCTGGTTTGCAGTTTTTTGCGAATTTAATTAATTCGCTATGACCTGCATGAGCTGAGAAATCAAAATATCCCACTTCACATTCAACGTTTTCAGTTACACCATAAAAATCAAGCTTACCATTATCAATAAGAAGCCTACTGTTCGTACCTTCGACCTGATAACCGGTTAATAAAACAGCGCTTTTCGGATCGTTTTTTAGATGTTTCATATACCATAACACAGGACCACCATCCATCATACCACTAGAAGTTATGATAACCTCTGATTTCAATGCTAGTTTTCTCCCTTGATCCGAATGGATGAAATTGATGCTATTAATCGCCTTTTTAAGTTCATCAACAGATCTAATTGAACGTGGATATTTTAAAAATAGCTTAGAGACTTTTCGACCCATACCATCAAACCATACATTGTATCCTGCACGTCTCAAAACAATTGCAATTTCTTGGCTTCTTGAAACAGCAAAAGCAGGTATTACTACAGTTCCTCCTCGACTTACAACTTCATCAACTTTATCTAAAAACTGTTTCTCAAGTTCGTCCCTTTTCGGATGCTCTCTCCCAGCATAAGTGCCTTCTATAAACAAAATATCACAAGAAACTGGTTTTGTTCCTTTTACAAGTCTTGTATCAATAACATTTAAATCACCTGTGAACAGAATCTTAGTGGAACCAGTCAACTCATACATTAGTGAACCTGGAATATGTCCTGCGGAATGAAAACGAACTTCATTGTTTTCTCCAATATCTCTTTTCTGTTGTGGTGCTACCTTAATAAAACTGTGTTCAGCTTCCTTAATATCTGCATTACTAAACAGAGCAGCATAACCCTCCATTTTTGCAATTTTAACTGAATCTTTAAACAACAAACTACAAATTTTATTAGTAAGATCAGTTGCTATTATACTTAAATCCTGCCTAGAACATAACCAGGGGATCATACCTGAATGGTCAAGATGAGCATGCGTTAGCAATGCAATATCTATAGGCGGAGGTGGAAGGGGGTACGTTGGTGGTTTACCTGGAGACATACCGTATTCAAAAAGAACACAGGTTCCATCAATTTCAAGAACCATTGCAAGACTGCCTACTTCATTGCTACCGCCAAGGAACTGAATTTTGATATCTTTATTCATTTTTAATCTGATCGTGAGAAAAGAAAAGGTGTTGATTAATGTTTGGTCACTTTTCCTTTTGCTTTACAATAAGGGTTGTTTCGTCTTTTCCAATGATAATTATTTTTGTGTTTGGTTCAATAGTCGTTTCTGATTTAGCCTGCCATAGCTCTCCCTTAAACCTTATATATCCTGTTTTATCTGGTGTTAAACGATCTATAGTTTTAGCTTTTTCCCCAATAAATGTGCCAATAGCTGATTTCTTAGTTCTAATTTGAAGGACTTTATACAATAAGAACCCGAAGAAAATAGCAACTAATATCGCAGCGGCTATAATTATGATTATTAAATCGTTTATCCAATCCATAGATATCATCCATTCTCTACTGGTAGAGTAGTTTGGTATGAGAAATATTGATCCTATGACCAAACATATAATCCCACCTATACCAATCACACCAAATCCGGGTGTAGCAAATATTTCAATGAGAAGTAATACACATCCAATGATTATAAAGATTATGCTTATCTCAGAGATGTTAAAACCTGATCCTATTAACGATAAAAGAATAGCAATGACACCGAAAACCTCTGCTCCATAACCTGGCGACGATATTCCAAAGATAAGTGCAAAAATTCCAAGCATTAGAAGTAGTGAGGTTAGTACCGGATTTGAAATAAACTTTATAATTTGAATTTTAATTGATGGTGAATACTTTATCTGCTTTGCATTTTTTGTATTTAGAGTAGTAATTACTCCAGATATATTAACTTGTATGCCATCTATATCTTTTAAAAGTTGATCGACTGAATTTGAAACATATTCGATTATTCCAAGCTGTTTTGCATCTGTGGCATTTAAATTAAGATTCCTAGTGATGAATTGTCCAGCTATTGTTTTATTTCTATTATACATCTCAGCTCTTGTCTGAATCCAAGCTACTAAAAAATTAATCCGTTTTGAATCATTGATTAGTTTTGCTCCTTCTATACTTATTTCTATCGGTTGACATGAGCCTATAATAGTATAGTCGGTCATTGCAGCGATATGGGTACACATAAGGATGAAAGTGCCAGCAGATGCAGCTTTAGCCCCCTTAGGAGAAACATATCCGATTACTGGGATACTACTATTATGTAGTAAATCTGCTATTTCAAAGGTCTCTGAAAGGCCACCACCCGGAGTATCCAAAAGCAGAATTATTGCCTCTGACTTTTCAGTCTTTGCTTTTTGTATGCTTTCCTTTATGATTTCAACAGAGCCTTGATCAATAGTATCTGTAATTTCTGCAACAATTACATTTGGTCTTTGGGCAATTACATTAAAAGAAAAAGAGGGAATAATAAAGATTAAAAGAATAAGAAAAAGGAGGAGATGTTTTATTTTCATTCTACTTTTTTGTTAACTGCTTTTGCAATACCTGCAACTTTTCCAATATCTCCGCCTGGTACTATAATTAAGTTTTTTTCTCTTGCTATTTCTGCAAGTGTCTGCAACTCTCTTAATCGTAGAGCTGTTGGTACTTTTTCGTAAAGTTTCGCTGCATCAGTCATTTTCTTCGACGCTTGAAATTCCCCCTCAGCTATAATGATCCTTGCTCTTTTTTCTCGTTCTGCTTCAGCTTGCTTTGCAATTGCCCTCATCATTTCATCAGGCAATGATACATCTCTAATTGTTACATTGGACACTTTTATGCCCCATGGATCTGTACCTTGATCAATGATTGATTGTAGGCTTTTGTTGAGTTCCTCTCTTTTTGAAAGTAATTCATCAAGGGTCTGATTCCCCAATATGTCTCTCAGCGTGGTTTGCGCTAGCAAACCTGTAGCTACTTCATATCTTTGAACCTCAACAACTGCCTTTTGTGGATCGGTTATCCTAAAGTATACTACCGCATCAACATCCACAGTCACGTTGTCTTTGGTGATAACTCTCTGTTTTGGTACATCTATTACACGTGTTCTCAGATCAAGTTTTATAACACTATCAATTATTGGTATAATAAACACAAGACCTGGACCTTTTATTCCTAATAGCCTACCTAATCTAAAAATTACTATTCTCTGATATTCTGCCATTATTTTTATTGCTGATGTTAATAATAGTACAAAGAATATCAGAATTATCATTACTATGTATTCAAACATAATTTTTTTACCTCCAGATTAAAAATGCTGCTATATGTTCTTAAGTGTTTCTATGGTATTTAATTCTAAAAAAGTTTTGATATTTCTCATCTAAAATCAAATAGGCATATTGAAATTTTTTAACTAAATTAACAGTAAAAAAAAGGGGGGAGAAGATTATTTTAATTATTTGATACCTATTACAAACATTCCGAAGACGAATCCATCTGCAGATTTTGTAACTTTATCTACATCGTCTGCTTCAGCAATTATTTTAATCTTAACTTTTCCGAATCCCATTATGAATCCATCGGTGCAAACAGTTTCTGAATCCTCTGCTTTTATCTCATCAATATCGTCTTCAGAAGTAATGTTTATCATGCCAAGCATCCCACCTTCTATAGAGATACTCCATTCAACATCCTCAATATCGACATCTCCATCATTTTCGATAATAACATTAATCTTCCCGAGTCCACCAGTTATATCTCCAATTTTCATCCTTGATGTTTTTATATCGATACTGAGAGGTTGTGACCATTCACTTTCAGCTCCAGCTTTATCTTTTGCTTTGACTCGTATTTCATAAATACCTTTGTTAATCCAAGTATGTGAAGCGGTGGTCTCTTCTCCTGAATCGAATGGGCCTTCCCAATCACTGATATTTCCATCATCCCAATCCCACATATAATATATTTGATCTATACCAGAATCTGAGCTTTCTGTTCTAAATGTATATTCTTTTCCAGGTTGTCCTTTCTGAGGACCATTTGGTTTTGCTGGAATATCTGGTGGTTCATTTGGATAGAAAGCAAGTGTTGGATCGCCAAAAAGATTTTGTTCATAACAACACCATCTCATAAATGGTTCATTAATAAGATACAAAACGTCGTCTTTGGCATCTTGGTTCGCTCTTCCAAATATTGGTATATGTTCACCAAATACTGCATCCCAGAATTCTCTATCAAATCTCTGTGAAGGGCAATTTGTTGTCCCATATGCTGCTATTCCTTCTCTTGCATTCCAAACACCTGCTACAGCCCCGTGTCTTGTTTTTACAGTTAGATATTCACCGATGCTATCCTGTCCTTCAGGATCGTCAAATCCGCCAGCAAAACATGCCAGGGAATATATGAAACAAGGTTTTTCATTTTCAAGACTGCTTATATCTCCTCTGTATATTTTCATAATGTAACCATATGCAGCGTGTCCAGCATGATTTATGAAGTGAATGTTATTGTTTATTTCATTAATTAAATCTGATTTTGTCCAAGCCCCATCCCGTTCATATAGTCTTGTTACACTGTATTTATCAGTTGGTACTCCAACTGTTGTATATCCATGATTGCCTGATCCGTCAATTATTTCTTCTTTATAGTTTCCACCCCAGTCTGCAATACCACCGCCTCCTACATGTTCCCCAACCCATAAAACTTCTTTTAAATATGGATCATTTTGAGGTGTGTTCATATATGTTATAGTCTTGTTTACAAAGTTTTCAACCTCAGACATTTCACCAACACATGCTCTTCCAATATAGACATCGGCTAGTAGATCAACATCACCACTGTTTTCTCCATCGGTTGGTTCACCCCATTTGTCATCATTATCATAGTTAAATGTCCCATCAAGGCAGCTATAGTACAGATCAGAAGGCATGTATGTAGTCCAGGTGTTTGGTGGACCTGAAGCGAAAAGCATTCTTGCAGGTATTATATAGTGTTGATAGGCATATGAATCATCACCGCCAAGGAGAACATATTCAATTTCCCAATTTGTATAAGCATATCTTATAAATTTACGAATCTTATCCTGGCTATCAATTCCTGTATAGTTATCATAGATATCCTCTACTGTGTAAATTACTGTTTTTAATCCATTTAGATCATGTGCTTGTTTTAATGGTTCAAAACCTAATTTAAAATCATCTGCTGTGATGATTAAAAGATCATAGGTTTCTGATAAAAAATTTTGTTGTTTTTCTATATATTTTTTTATTGCAGAAGGATTATCAATCTTTTTTAAAACTTCTAATTTGTCCTTGTCAAGCCCACGGAAAAGAGGATTAATGGTTCCATCATCAACTAAATTAACTGTAACAGTGATTTCTTCGTGATACAAAAGCTCTCCAATCGAAGGTATATATTGTACGGGATGTAGTGTCAGTATTAGGATTTTATATCCTCTGAAGTTATATGTACCAACATTAGTGTATAAACTAATTGGGAATAATTCTGTAGAACAATAAATTTCATCATCTGGAACAGGATATTGAGTGTTTTCTATTTGCGAAAATTTAACCGGTAAATCACCAGGAACTACTATAAATCCAGTACCAAGAGAAATGCTGTTACTAGAAATGATCTTTATACTATTTACTTTTGAACCTTGATTTAAGAGAATATATGCTTTTTGAACGGGTAAATTAGGGAAACCAGGGTCGCCTGTGCAGATAGCATCAGGCATGCTTACTTTATCGTAGCAATTATTGCCAAATAGTACCTTTTCTATTGTTGGTTTTTCAAACGAATAGCTTAAAATAATCTTATCCTGAGTAATGTTTTCATCGTCATTTGGTTCCTCAGCAGAAAGTAATATTGAGAATGTGCAAGAAAGAAATAATAGGATCATTAATCCAATGGTAAATCCTTTCTTCATTTTATTATTGTTAGCTCTTTTTTTCATTGTTTGTTCCCCTTATATCAATATTTATATTTATTGTCTCATAAATAATCTATGTGACATTGATCACAAATATCATTTGTTTTTGTAATTATTATTTATTAATAAAAATATTAATTTTGTAACTATATAAATATTGTGATAATATTTACAGAGTGTAGAGTCCTGAAATTATTTCGCCAGAATATTTCGCCTTGTGAATACATGGTGAAACTAAATGACAAACAGATC
>JAUWIE010000027.1 GCA_030605515.1 Thermoplasmatota archaeon | reverse complement strand
ATGTTTTAACACATCTATGTGTGCCTTATCTATATATACATCTCCATGCCATACAATCATTTGTGTCACCTCGTTGTTTTTAGGGTTTTTGGTTAATGCCCCTTATAGCAAAGGGGTGACACATGTCTTTGGGTTACACACCCATCAACCAAAGGATCAACCCATACATATATATGTCCTGAATGTGGATGCGCTATAGACGGATCAGAAAAAAACTTTGATTCCGAAAGTGTTTGTCCAAATTGTAATCAACTTCTTGGTGATGATAACGAATGCCCGTATTGTGGCTATGATCTTGGATCAGATTTCGACTAAAAATATTTTACAATTAAAAATCTAAAAATATTCCTTTTTATTATGTATCTTTATTTCGACATCTATAAATTATTTTTTAAAAAAAGAGATAATTGATGGGTTTCTTATTCCTACCACCAGTTATCTTTCCATTTTTGATTCCACCATGATTTAATTGGAACATGAGTCAATGTCTGCCAGTTCTCTGCTTTTACCTCTAATAAGTGATTCCAAACTTCATCCCAGTTTTTCCCCTCGATCCAAGATATATAATCCCATTCACCAGGAATACTAGCTCCACTAGTTGCCCAATTCCATTTTTTTATTTTATCAGGTGTTTCATCTAATTTGTTTTCTCTTAGTAAGATCCAAGCTCCAGCTGGTTTTTCCCACCACCAGTTTTCGTTTTTGTATCCATTATATACCATATGTGAACTAGTGTTTTCTACTTCATTCCATTTTTTAATTTCAGAAACACAGTTATGTACAGTGTTCCAATCCTGTGCATCAAACCAAACAATGACATCGCAATCTCCTGTAACAATCCATGTTCCTATGACATTGTCCCATTTATGAAATCTTTGCCATACCTCATGAGCTTTTCCTTTTTCTGTTTTTATAAAAACATATGCTGATCTATTTTCCCAATCCATATTTTATCTCTCCAATTTTAACAATATTAGTAATCTACATATAGTCAAAAGATTTATAGTTTCGTATCTCATTTCAATAACAAAATGAATAAATTTTAACCTGAATAAAGATATAGTTTTTTAAACAATAAAATGATACCGTTAAACGAAGGTGAGGATGTATATGAATAATAAAATATTTATAATTATAACAATTACTTCTTTGGTAGTAATAGGTTTGAGTGGTTGTACAGATAATAGTTCGAAATCAAATAAAGAGGTGAAAAAGTTTATTGGAACTTGGATCAGAGAAGATCCTATAACAGGTAATATAAGTGAGAATGAGACTGATATGTTTTCTTTTTACGATGGAGGGGTTTGCACATATATATTTCCTGAAAATCAAGCTACATATTCTGTAATAAACAGTAAATTAATTGTTACTTTGAAAAATAGTGGATTCGAATATACATATGGTTATGTTTTCTCAGAGGACAATTCAGAACTTACTCTAACTCTTGAGGAGGTTAACAAACCTGATATTAAAACTGGCGCCTCAACAAAATACATAAAACAATCTGAATAAAAATAATATACTCTTTATCTTTTTTGCTGATAAACCCTAATAAAGTTTTCAATAGATCTATCATAGGTTCTCTCAATTGAATCTGGGAAGAAACAAGCAGGAACCTCATCCCGATTAAGGTGATAACTCAGACACTTACAACACATGCCTTTTTTGTCACATGGATAAGTGCAATTACAATTTATTTTATTTTCTTCAATTTTACATTCAGGCAAACAATCATACCTCCATTTTATTTTTTATGAATTAGTTTTATGAATTTATCTTCGTTTATAATATTTAGTCCTAGTTTTTTTGCTTTTTCATATTTAGAACCAGGATTATCACCTACTACAACATAATCAATATCCTTATTCACAGATGAAACTACAATACCTCCTTGTTGTTTTATTAGATCTGATGCCTCAGGTCGAGAAAGATTTGAAAGCCCTCCAGTGAAAACAAATTTATTGCCTTTTAGAGGTAAACCCTCTTTTTTTATCTCCTTTGTTTTAACACCAATAGTTTTCAGTTGCTCAATGAGTCTTATGTTTTCAGTAGTTGCAAAAAATGAGCCAATTGCTTCTGCGGTTTTGTCACCAAGACCATCGATTTCTTTAAGTTCCTCTGTTGAAGCTTCAGCTAGCTCATCAATAGATTGATATTTTGAGGCAAGTATTTGTGCAGCATATTTTCCAACATGGCGAATACCTAATCCATAAATAAGACGGGAAATATCCTGTTTTTTACTATTTTCAAGAGAATCAAGAAGGTTCTGAGCAGATTTATCCTTAAAACCCTCAAGTTTTAAAATATCCTCTTTTTTAAGATGATATAAATCAGCTATATTATCAATTAATCCCTCTTCAATCAACTTGTCAATTGTTGATTCACCAAGATGATCAATATCCATTGCATCTCTAGATGCAAAGTATCGTACACGCCACTTTAAACGAGCTGGACAGAGATGATTAACACATCTAACAGCAACCTCATCTTCAATTCGCAATACTGAGGATCTGCAAATTGGGCATTTCTTTGGAGTTGTTTTTCTTTTTTCTCCTCCTGATCTTTTCTCCTTTATACTTTTAACTACCTGTGGGATGACATCTCCACTACGTTCAACAAGAACCCAATCGCCAATGCGTATGTCTTTACGCTTCAATTCATCAAAGTTATGTAAAGTTGCACGTGAAACAGTTACGCCACCTACTTTTACAGGCTTAAGGACAGCCACTGGTGTAAGTGTACCTGTTCTACCCACTTGAATTGTAATATCTTCCAAGCGTGTTGTTGCTTGTTTTGCAGCAAACTTATAGGATATTGCCCAACGGGGATTTTTCGAGGTTTCTCCTAGTTCTTTTTGCTTTGAAATTGAATCAACTTTGATAACGGCACCATCGATATCATAATCAAGTGATTCACGTTTTTTTTCAAGTTTATTACAATATTTGATTACATCCTCTATATTATCTACTTTTTTTACTAATGGATTAACGCGGAATCCTGCTTTTTTTAATTCTTCTAAGGCTTTATAATGAGAAGAAAACTTTTTATCTGTAAAAGATATGAAATAAACAAAAATATCCAATGGTCTTAATTCAACTATTCTTGGGTCAAGTTGTCTTATTGAACCAGCTGCAGCGTTTCTGGGATTAGCAAAAACAGGTTCGCCTTTTTTCTCTTGCTCTTTGTTATATTTTTTAAACCCAGTTAGAGGCATATATACTTCGCCTCGTATCTCCACATTTTTTAATGTATTTCCCATAAGTCTTAATGGTATGGTACGGATGGTCTTCAGATTAGATGTTACATCATCACCTTTAATACCATCACCACGTGTTGCTCCTCTTACTAGAACACTATTTTCGTAGAGAAGTGCAACTCCAACACCATCGATCTTAGGTTCAACAACATACTCAACTTCACCAACGTTTTTCTTTGTTCTATCATCAAACTCATGTAATTCTTCATAGTTGTATGTGTTATCTAATGATAGCATTGCTACTTTATGTTCAACTGTTGAAAAACTATCAAGTGGTTCACCACCAACACGCTGAGTAGGAGAATCAGATGTAATTAGATCAGGGTACAAGGTTTCTAATTTTTCAAGTTTTTTTAATAATTGATCAAACTTAAAATCTGAAATAATAGGGTTGTTTTTCACGTAATAATTATGATTATGAAAATTAATTTCCTCTCGGAGTCGTTTTATTTCTTTTTTAGCCTCGTTTTTATTCATTATTTCATTCACGTCCAAGAATTTTGCTAATTTCCTTTACGGAATACGTATTCAGGATATCTTTTTTTTCCAACCAGCCTCGTCTTGCAGTTGCAACTCCAAACCGCATAAATGATAGATGATCGATGTTGTGTGAATCTGAACCAATTACAAATCTAACACCTTTTTCTTTTGCATACTTAACGTATATATCACTAAGATCAAGTCGATCTGGAAATGAATTAATCTCTAAACGAGTATTTGTTTTTACTGCAGCATCAATTACTTTTTCAACATCAATTTCAAATGGATCTCTACGGCCAATCAAGCGACCTGTGGGATGAGCAAGGAAATCCACATTCTCATTTTCCATACCACGAATAATTCTTTTTGTCATATCCTCTTTTTTCATTTTAAAATTGGTATGAATACCAATACATACAAAATCAAATTTTTTTAAAATACTATTGCTATAATCCAATGACCCATCAGGTTTAATATCACATTCAGTACCACAAAAAACCTGAAAATCAGAATATCTCTTATTTATTCTATTTATTTCATCAATTTTTTTATTAACTCTATCCTCAGACAGTCCTCTTGCTATCTTTAACGACTGAGAATGATCGGTAATACCAATATATTCATAACCAATTTTCTTTGCATTCTCTGCAATAGTATCTATTGTGTCAGATCCATCACTCCACAATGAGTGAATATGAAAATCACCTTTAATATCATCATAACTTACAACATCAGGTAGCACACCCTCTTTTGCAGCTTCAATTTCACCACGGTTTTCTCGAAGTTCAGGCTCAATAAATGATAAACCAAGTTTGCTATAGACATCATTTTCAGACTCCCCTACAACATAATCATCTGTTTTTTTATTAAAAAGACCGTATTCATTAAGTTTAAAACCTTTTTTAATTGCAATGCTTCGCATTTTCACATTATGTTCCTTTGAGCCTGTGAAATACTGAAGAGCAGCTCCATAACTTTCAGGTTTAACAACACGGAGATCAACCTGGAGATCATTATTTAAAAGGACACTAGTCTTTGTACTACCTTTAAGTAACACCCGTTGAACATCATAATATCTAATAAAAAAATCCATAACACTATCAGGATAATCTGAAGAAGCAAGAATATCCAAATCACCAATGGTTTCCTTCATTCTACGGAGACTACCAGCAATACTAACTCTATCAACCTTTTCACACTTTTTCATATAATTTAAATAATTATATCCATCATGGTAGGCTACATTGAGTAGCACACGTCCACTAGTTCTCTCTTTAAGTTTTATCCCTCGGAGAATATTTCTTTCAGTTATCTCACCAAAACCCTCAAGATCTCTTAATTTACCCTCAATACAAGCCTTTTTTAGCTCCATTATATTTGTTATACCAAGATTTTTAAACAAAGCAGATACTTTCCGAGGGCCCAAACCAGAGATATCCAATAAAACTAATAGCTCCTCAGGAACCTCTTTTTTCAACTTTTCATAATATTCTAATCTTCCAGTCTCTACAATTTCTTTTATCTTTTTAGCTAAAGCCTCTCCAACACCAGGAATGGACAAAAGCCTCTCTTCAGATGTAACAATCTCGATGTCCTCATCTAGATCTTCAATTCTCTGTGCAGCCATTCTATAAGCTCTAATTTTAAAAAAAATGTCACCTTTCAAATCCAATAAATCCGCAACCTGATACAAAATATCTGCTACTAGCTGATTTTTCATAATATTTCTCTCTTACTCACTAAGATAAATTACAACTTTAACCTCATCCCCATCTTCTAAATTCAATTTCTCCCTAAGAAAATGATGAGAAATAAACTCTAAAATATTTGAATAATGACTACGTAAAGGTAAAACAATTGCTCCCTCAACATTACCAATTTTTGCATGAAAACTTCTAACGCCACCAAAAGTACGGTTCTTAGTTTCAAACTCTTCAATTATTATTGCATTATGATTTTTCAACAATCGCAACTTGTTTCTCTCAATATGTTCAATCTCTACATTCAAAGTCCCAGGATATGGAACAAAACCAAGTTTCTCCTTAAACTGATTAACATAGCCATTTTGCTCTGTATAATATCTACCTTCGCCCATACCGGAGATGATCCTCCCAGTAAACTGAATTTTATCAGTTAACTCAAAGATTTGCTGATATTGCATAAACTCCTCTTTTAACACCTCTGCGCCAATACTTGTTATTTGTATAAGTTGTTTTTTTATTCCAAGCTCTCTAGTTATCATTCCTTTTTTATCTAATTCTAAAAGATACCTTGAAGAAGTCTGCTGGCTAGATTTCATTTTTTTTGATAGTTCAAGTGAAGAAATCTCAATTTTGTTTTTAATTGCTCCAAGCAAAGCAAGCTCTTTCATTGTTTGTAAAAGATATGATTTCATCATTCCAATTATCCTCTTATAGTCTCAGCTAGTTTTTCACCATCTTTAGTAAATAAGTACTTACCTTCTTTTTTTTCCAATATTCCTCCTTCAATAAAATCATTAGCAACTTTAATTGCGATACGCTGTATAATCCGATGTTTTTTTGCTATTCTATCAATGTTTGTCTCCCCCGATGCAAGCTCATCGAAGATAGCTCTTCTGTATTTATTTGATAATATGAATCCTTCATCCATGGTTTAAACCAATATCTTAATTTACAGGTATCACATAAAGTTTTTCAATTGTTATGTTCAGAAAAATACCAGTTATACAATGTTCAGATGAAATATTGGAGAGAGCTTTAAAAAAAGCAAGGAAAATTCAAATCAGTGATAGAAACGCGCTTTATAGGAATAAAAAGGTCATAATTAAAAGAACGGATACATTTGCTACAAATGTTATTTCTACTCTTGAGACATATGTTAAGAAATTCCCATCAATTGATAATCTCCACTTGTTTTACCAGGAGATAATAGATATCAAAATTGATGTAAATAAACTAAAGAAATCACTTGGAGCTGTGGATTGGGCTAGGAAAACTTGCCAAATGATTTATTCAAAGCAGGGGAAATCCTTAAAAAAATCAAGTAACCTTGATTTCTTAAAACAGAAACAAAAAGAGATTTATGGTAGAATATCATCTGTTGTAAAACAGGTTAAAAAGGATCTTGATATGCTTGCTTTTGCGCAGAATTCTATGAGAGATTTCCCTGAAATACGGGATATTCCAACTGTTGTTATTGCTGGTTATCCAAATGTTGGTAAATCATCTATTTTAAGGCATTTATCTTCTGCTAAACCAAAGATTGCTCAGTATCCTTTTACTACAAAAGAGATTCATGTTGGACATATTGAAATAAAAGAGAAACATGTTTCAAAACAATATCAGATAATTGATACTCCTGGCTTGTTTGATAGACCTCTTTCTAAGAGAAATGATATTGAAAAACAAGCTGTTGCAGCTCTTACTCATCTTGCTGATTTAATAGTTTTTATATTAGATGCTTCTGAGACCTGTGGATATTCTTTGAAGGATCAAATACATTTACTTTCTGTAATAAAAAAATTGTTCAAGGATAATTTATTTATTATAGTTGAAAATAAAGTAGATATTAAAAAAACAGGTTCAAAAAATATTAAAATTTCATGTGAAACAGGAGAGGGTATAAGCGTTCTTATGGATGAGATTTTAGAGGTTATACCCAATTGATATTTTTATTTTAAAATGTAATTAGACTTCAATATCTACTATTTATAAGTCATTTTTAAGGTAATTTGGAATTTAGTTTGGTTTTTCCCGAACGTTTTCAAACCATTTATATACTATTTAAATTTATAATAAATATGATTATAAAATGGAAAATATGGTGATAAATAAAAAAATAATTAGAACAGTATTAGCTCTAATTTCTTTAGGTATCATAATATGTATGGGCTATGCATTTATTTATGCAACAACTAACATTTCATAAAAAATTGATTGATAACAGTGTTAGTATATTGCCTTTTTCTTCTTCATTTTAACAAGGATAAAAATAGTAAAAATAATAAAAATAAATACTAGAATAGCCATGATCAATAGAAGTATCATAGGAAAGATAGTAACTCTAATTGATTCTATTTCAGATTCTTCAATGTTACCTGCTGAATCCCAGACTTTTGTTTTAAATTTATAGTATCCACTCCCTTCCTTTGCCGTAAATTCCCATTCATAAGGTGAATTTGTTAAATTATCTCCATATTGTTTCCAATCATTCCAATGTTTGTTATCTGATGAGTATCTATAGTGTAATTCAACTTTTAATACGTCATATTCATCAGTGATATTTGCAGTTATTGTAAATTTATCATCCCATTGCCACTCAGATATATCATCGAGATTCAGATAAGATCTTGAGGCATCCAGATCCTTAATGATTTTAAGTGCTTCTGTATCATAATTGGTTTCATATTGATTTCCGCAAGTATCTGTTAACCTGAAATAAATAAAGTATTCTACATATTTATCCATGTACTCCCAGTTTCCTTTTGATATGTTCCATTCTCCGATGTATTTCTCCCTGTTGATATCATCTTTTATGATTGTCCATTCATTTAACCCTTCGAAATTCATACGGTATTCAACTGTTTCTAATCTATAATCATCTATAAACTCTAAGGAAAACTCAGGTTGACTATTGAATCTATATTCATCATTAAAAACAGGTTTATCTGGTTTGTTCTTATCAAAAACAAATGATAATTCTTCACTTGATGGAAAGCCTTGAATATTATCTGCGTTATCAGTTGCTATTGTACAGAACTCATAGCTATCACTAACATCACTGGAAAATGAGAAATGATATGGAGATTTTGATTGTGAAGAAAACTCATTCCATTCACTAGAACCCGTGGATCTATAATAGAGGGATACTGTTTTAATACCGCTTTTATTCTCATTAGTTACACCAGGATCACTTGCATTAGCTTTAATTGTTACAGCTGTGTTATAATGAGACATAAAACTACCTATGTCTTTGATATTAGATGTTGGTTTAACCATATCTTTTTTAAACCCTTGTTTAAAAGTAGCTGTGTTACCTGCTAAATCATTAATTGTAATTGTAATTGAGGTTAAATCAATAATCTTGTTTTTTATATCTAATCCTGATATATCCGCTGTTATCTCTTGTTTATTTCTCGTACCACTTTCACCAGTGCAGATAGCACTATACCAACTAGATGATAAGGATATACCAAGATTTGAGGTATATAATATCATGAACTCAGCAGATTCAACATCAAGTCCAGGTCTTGCATCTGAGACATCAATTTTACAAACAGGTGTATCGGTATTTATCCAACCTGTAGAACCAGGTGTAAAACTATCTTCATCAAAAACAGGTGGACTTGTCTCATTTTCCCATGTAACACTCCAGCTATGCAAAGCAGGATCATGTGAACTGTTTTCTCTGTAAAATTCTGCATATAGTCTGATACTACCACTATTTAGTGAGGCAGAATTTGATATATCCTGATTATCTAGAACATTGCTAATTAAAACATTGTAATCGTCATCAAGGATACTATATGTAATTTTTCCATCTGTATTATTTTCAACATTGAATTTCTTCCACCAGTGACCTGGTGGAATATTTATCGGGTTTGAAATAACAGATGCACGTCTATTTGGGGTGTAGTTACCGATACTATATATCCTTCCATTAAAATTGTTTATATCCTCTGTGACACCAACATATAAAACTCCATCAGCGACAATTGGAGAAGATAAAATAAATGTTGATGGTAAAAGTTTCAAGCTCTCATTATTACAATTAAACTGCCATTTTTTATCTCCATTTATAGCACCAAGTGCAGATACAGTTCCATTTGGCGATGCCACATAAACCATGTTATCTGCTACAGCTGGAGAAGTACATGAATAAGTCGGAAGAATTCCAAGAATCTTTGAGGATAAATCAATACTCCATATTTCATTACCTGAATCTGTATTAAGGGCATATGTTTTTCCATCTGGTGAATTCACATATAATATATCATTATAGATAGCTGGTGTTGAAGTAACCATCAATGTATAAAACTTCAAGATTTTTGGTAAAAACTCAAACGCTGGTATATTATCAGCAATTGTGAAATTCCATTCCATCTCACCTGTGTTTTTATCCACAGCGATTACATTTACAGATCCTTTTAATGGTAGAACTCTTTGGTCCTTAGCAACAATAAATACTTTATCTTTATATACTACCGGAGATGCTCCACCAACAAGGCCAACGCTAATATTCCAAATAGTCTCCCCTGTTTCTTCATCAAATGCAAACAAACTACTACCATAAATATTGTCACAGCCAACATAAACCATTCCATCAGCAACTGCAGGAGTTGAAAAACTACCTGCTGGTAAATCTACATCCCAAACTTTACTACCATCAACCTGATTTAATGCAATGATTTTATTCTGACCTTTTAGAATCTGAAATTTATAAATAAATGATAACAGTGGAGTATCCCAGCTTTTACCATTCCATGAAGTAACAAATATTTTTTCATTTGAAAAAGTTGGTGCAGATGAAAAACAAATTGTTTCATCAGTACCTGGATATCTCCATTTTTCATCTGATAAATTTGTTTTATCAAGCGCGATTATATTATTAAAACCATCAACTTCACTTGTAGCAACAATTACATAATCATCAGCAATAGCAACTGCACTATCAACAACATTAAGGTTTTTACTTCTATCAATATAACTATTTTCTTCTCCGATATCACCTGATGACACTGTTGAATCATAAGCATAAACCCTATCATCTTTTGAAGAAGCTACATATATAACTCCATTAGACATAACAGGACTGTGAAGACCTCCGCCAACTGTTTCATCTTCTGTAACCCAATACAAAGAAGGTTCTTGTGGTCCTTCACCATCATATGAACGAGTATTAGCTGAGTTTCCCCCGAAAATATTCCAATCACTGAAAAAACCACTCATTTTAACATTGCCACTATCAATTTCAATGCTAACGCCTTTATCAACTCTAATATCAGTGGTAAAACTATCATGGAATCGTCCAACCTGAGTTTGCCAAGTTACAGCCCAATTATAAAGCCTTGGTGTAACTGATAGATCACTGGAATAAAAGTTAGCTTTTAATCTTATGATTTCAATGGAACTTGAAAGAGATGAAAGATCAATATTTCCATTAGTATAACCATCTGAATTACCTTTTAAATTATCTATCAATTTACCATCTTCATCAAGTATTTGTATCTTAATTGATGAAATATCACTTGCTCTTGAACCACTCCAAACAACACTCTCCCATCCACCAAGTTCACTTGGACTAACATCTGTTGAAACAACACAACCCTCACTTATAAAACCTTTTTCAGTAGTAACTGATAAGTTCACATAATCAGTTGTGAGTATACATGGACTACCACTTTCATAAGGAGGAATGCCAACAACTAAGAAATCAATATAACCTTCATCATTGATATATCCCGTGTCATTACTAGTAAAACAGATATCTCCTAATATACCATCTGGATCAATATCGCTATATGAGTCAATGATATTTCCAACATTTATCCATCTCTTTAGAATCGCTGAGTAATCCCAAGCGTATAATTTGATACCCTTAATATTTGCATTGTTGATTTGATCACCATACCACCAAGAAAACCTAAAGGCATCGATATTATTTTTATTTTGATTGACTTTCAACCTGAAATGATGCACAGGTGAATTAGTATATAATACGCTGACTAAACTGGATTGGGTTTCCTCTACTAGACTATCTTTTTTATTTTTTATCGCAGTATATCCACTTGTTGTAAAATTTGTTTCACCTAGCAGGTTTCTAAGATGAATAAACTCTGGGTAATCAGGAATAATAGATGAATCTGATTCCCATGCCTCGTGTTTTAGAGTTTCACCGCTATTAACATTATAATCATAGTAAAAAACATTACTACCTGATCCAAGGAAAATACATCCACCAGATAAATTGTAGTTTTTAGACAACGTATCTGAGATGCTACTGGAATCCTTAAAGTTATCAATCCAAACACCATCATCATTATAGTAGATTGCCTCAGAAGATATTGTTGTTATTAGATTAAAATTAAGAAGCAGTAACAAAGCAAGCCAGATAACAATGGATTTTTTACCCATAATGTTCATCTTCATATAATATCTCCAATGCAATTGAATTGATCACATTTTATATCATTTACTTATATTTATATACTTTACGGTATTATTTATGTATAATTTAAATTGTAATAAATACTGTAATAGGAAATACAATATAGCCTTATAATTCCTATTATCCTTTTAGTATTATCTGGATGTCCATAACATTTGTTCCAGTTGGACCTGTCATAAGCAGGTCATTTAATTTTTTTAGAAATTCATAGGAATTATTTTCCTTAAGAAATATCTCTGGATTAAGATTTGCTTCGCGAGCTCTGCTCATCGTTGATCCATCAGCAATACCACCAGCAGCATCACTTTTTCCATCTATTCCATCCGTAGCAAAAGACGCAAAAACCATATTTGCATCTTCTATTTCTCTTAGTCCACCTAGGATCATTTCCTGGTTTCTACCTCCTTTGCCTTCACCTTTAACTGTAACTGTTGTCTCTCCTCCAGCAATAAAAACAATTTTTTTAACATCAGTATAATAATTTCGTGCTTTATCAACAAGATACTTGCCTATATCTCTTGCTTCGCCAGTAAGTGAAGTGGTTAAAAGCATAGTATCATATCCTAATTCCTCAGCTCTTAATTTCGCATATTGACAAGCATTTTCATTATTAGCAACAATAAAATTGTATACATCATCAAAAACTTGATCATTTTTCTTTGGTGTCTCAGGGATTTTTCCGTTAATCCCATCTTCTAATACATCTATTATTGAAGATGGTACTTTTTCAGATAGATCATATTTTCTAAGGATTTTTTCAGCCATTGAAAAAATAGTTGAATCAGGATATGTTGGACCTGACGCAATAAACTCAAGAGGATCACCAACGATATCAGAAATTATAAAAGAGATCACAGTGGATTTAACTGATTTAACAAGTTGCCCACCTTTGACAAAAGAAAGATGTTTCCGTATTGTATTTATCTCATTTATATCAGCACCGGATTTTAATAATAGATCAGTTGTTTCCTGAAGATCTGAAAGATCAACTCTTGGTTTACATAAAAGAGCAGATCCACCTCCTGAAATTAACACTATTAAGAGATCTTCTTCTTTACATTGGTTAGTAATTTCAAGTATTTTTTCTGCACCTTTGATACTATTATCATTTGGTATTGGGTGACCACCAACAATAGTTAATATGTTATCATTTTCAACCCTGCTATCTGGATCATTTGTGACAACAACTCCTTTTTTAATAAGTATCGAGTCACAAATAGCATTTGTCATACCAACACTTGCTTTTCCAAAACCTACTAGAAAAATGTTTTTAAAATCAGAAATATCAATTGTTTCATTTTCAAATATTATCTGTTTACCACCAAGCCTTGATTTAACAGCATTATATGGATCTACAGCATTTATCGCATAAACCAATATATCAAGAACATCTTCTCTAAGTATGTTTAACTCTTCAATAGGGCTGCTCTTAATGATTTGTTTATAGTTTTTAAATAACATATTCAAATTTATTATATATCAAATTTCAGTTGTTTCATTAGGTTTTTCCTCATCTTCCGGTCACTAGAAAAACCTTTCATCATACGTTTAGTCATATTATAATACTTTAAAAGCTCTTTAACATCCTTGTTTTCCACACCAGCCCCATTTGCAATTCGTCTAATACGGGAAGAACGAACGATATTTGGTTCATTCATTTCTTCATCATTCATTGAATCCATTATTACCCTGAATCTTTTTAGTTTGTTTTGAGTATTATCCATGTCTATATCTTTTATTTTACCTGAAAAGCCACCTGGTAGCATCTCAGCTACTTTGCTTAGAGGACCCATGCCAGATAACATATCCATCTGATTATACATATCATGTAATGTGAATTTACCTGACATAATACGTCTAGCTGTTTTTTCTGCATCCTTTCCTTTAAGGCTCTCCTCTGCTTTTTCAAGAAGACCTTTTATATCTCCCATGCCAAGTAAGCGAGAGATAAAACCAGCAGGATCAAAACGTTCGAAATCACTAGGGTGTTCACCTGTACCAATAAAAACAATTGGAGCACCGACTTCAGCTGCAGCACTTAGTGCACCTCCGCCCTTAGCAGTACCATCAAGTTTAGTAAGAATAATACCAGTTATATTTATTGCATCATTAAATGCTTTTGCTTGTGGACCAGCTTGCTGACCAACAGCTGCATCCATGACAAGTAATTTCTCATGTGGCTTAGTTGTTTTAAAAATATCTTTCATTTCTTCAGTGAGATCATCTTCTAGTTTATGACGACCTGAGGTATCAACAATTATTACATCACTTGATCTTTTAAATTTATTTAAACCGTCTTTGACAACTTTTACAGCATCTTTTTCTTTTTTATCACCATAAAAAGGAGTTTTTACTAAATCCGCAATCTGTTTCAATTGTTCAAATGCAGCTGGTCGATGAACATCACCCGCGATAAGTGCAGGACGAAGTCCCTTCTTTTTAAAGTAGGCTGCTATTTTTCCACAACTTGTTGTTTTCCCTTGGCCATATAGACCTACCATCATGATAATCTGTTTTTTTACAGGTAGTTCACGTGAATCTCCTAGAATGTTTACAAGCTCATCATAAACAATATGGATGACATGTTCACGGTTGCTCATACCTGATGGTGGTTTTTCTTCAAGAGCGCGTTTTTCGATTTTTTTTGAAAGTTCAAGTACAAGTTTTACATTTACATCAGCTTGTAATAATGCACGTTGAATGTCTCTTACTACTTCTTTTACAAGTTTTGCATCGACATGAACTGCATTTGCGATTTTCTTCAATGTTCCCTTAAGGGAATTTCCTAAATCATCAAGTACCATTGTATTCCTTAAATCAGGAAATACAAGAAGAGACATTAAAAGGTATCGTAAATTATTGTAAATTAATCAAAGATTTACATTAATTTAAACTCGTGTTTATATTTGATGTTCCTTAATGAGTTCACGATAGTTTTTCAAACCACTTAGGGTTTTTCCCCATTCATCAATCATTATTTCCAAGTTTTTTCTACTTTCAGCATAGAATCTTACTAGTTCATCAATTGTTTCGGTAAAAGTAGAAATTGCACGTGATATATCTGTGACGGTGATAATCCCTACTATTTCATTGTTTAGAATAACTGGTAATTTTTTTATTTTATTTACACTCATAATATCAGCTGCCTGATCTATTGCTGCTAGAGCATGAATTGTTTTTAAATTTGATGACATTATTTCTCTTACTTTCGTAGTTTTAGGGTTTTTCTCCATTAAAATGACTCTTTCAATAATGTCTCGCTCTGTTAGAATTCCAACATTAATGTCCTTATCCATAACAACTAGGCAGCCGACTTTATATTCATGATATTTATTACAAGCTTCTGATACAGATTCATTGCAATCAATTTTTTTAACATCTTTTGTCATTACCTCTTGTACAAGCAATTAATCCACCTCTTATTGATTTTAATACATTTATCATTTAATTAAACTCTTCTATTTAATAATTCTTGTTTTCAAGCCTCTTTATATGAACTTTTCTTTATTTTTGAATTTTGAATTCCAAAAGTTTTAAAATCTGTTTATTGCTTACTTTAGATTAGGATGATAGATAGAGAACAATCTTTTGCTTTATTAAAAAAATATCTAAAGGATGACAAATTAATAAAACATTCATTAGCAGTCGAAGCAATATTATTAAAAATGGCGAAACGACTAGGTAAAGATGAAGAAAGTTGGGGTCTTGCAGGCTTACTTCATGACCTTGATTATGAGTACACTCAAAGAGAACCTGAAAAACATGCAACAATATCAGCTCAGGTATTAGATGGATTAATCCCAGATGAATGTGTAAATGCCATCAAAGCTCATAATTTCAAGCATACAGAGTATATCCCAACATCTTCAATGGATAAAGCATTAATAGCAGCAGATGCAGTCTCAGGCCTTGTTATTGCCACTGCACTTGTAATGCCATCAAGAACACTTGACGAGGTGAGACCTGAAACATT
>JAUWIE010000034.1 GCA_030605515.1 Thermoplasmatota archaeon | reverse complement strand
GCTACAAACTGGTAACTATTGGTAACAATTGCTGTTTTTATATCTCTTTTTTTTAGTTCTCTGATAACTCTCTCAATATGATCCTGTAATGGTATCTCTCTAAAAATTTCAAGGAGTTTGTTTACATTCATGCCTTTCAGCAATTTAGCAATCTCTATGCTTTTTTCATATGATCTTTTATTGCTGCTAATTAAGTCGATTAATTCATTTATAAATCCAAATTTTTCTGCAAAAACAAAAATCGTTCTCTTTTTCAAAAGAGTTCCATCCATGTCAAATATTACGAGTTTGAATTTTTTCATCCTATCTCTAATCCTAGATTAATGTAATACAATCTTTTTTATTAGGTTTTTTATTTGAGAAAAATATCTGATATAGAATTATTTATTGATGGATTATTAGCTGCAGCAGTCGCCTGGTGGTGGTCCACCCTGGAACATATAGTCGACGAGATGGACAAGATCTGCTATGTCAGGTCCAACACCATTTCCGTCGATGTCGCATTGGCACATGATTGGTGGTTCCGGTCCACCTTGAAACATATAGTCTACAAGATACACCAAGTCTGTGATATCTGGGCCTGTGCCATCGTTGTTTATATCTGCACATTTCGCTATCTTAAAAGAATATTCAGATGAAAATGCCGAATCTCCATATGCATTATTAGCTTGGATTGTTAAGTGATATACACCTGGATTAGAGTAAGATGCATTATAATAATATACATCAGAGCCTGCAATGTTAATCATAACATATTCTGTATTTGAGGAATCGGGTCTTGTTATATTGGTTACTACTGCTTCAATATCAACGTATTGATCTGTGACTTCACAACTTATATTCACATATAACCCGGGGCTTTGAACTGTTGGTGTTACTGATATAGATTCGATACTTGGTGGGTTTACAGGATCGATAACAATTAGTCCTTCAATAACTGTTAATCCATATGGTATTTCATCTGGGAGTAAATACCAACCATTGTAAGCACCACCCCATCCAAAATTTAGATGGTAATAATCATCTGTGTTATATCCATCAACAACAAGATTATGTCCTACTGTTATTGGTGGAGGATCAACAACAGCTAAATGTGCAGGTAATCCATTCATCATATCTGTTGATAACTCATCAAATAAATCCGGATCAGAGTCATAGAGTAACTCAATATTATTATAGCCAAACCGTAAATATGCTTGAAAAGCCTGATTCACTCCAAAAGTTCCAGATCCTGAAGGATGATAGACTTGATGAGCTGCAACTCCACAACCAAATGTTAGTGATGCTTTATCTTCATTTGTTAATGGTGTCTCACTTGAATAATGATCTTCCAGTGTGTCAAGATAAACATTTAGCTCAGGATATGATGGGAAATCATATGTCTCATGATCATTATCAATCCAATATTGATGGTAATAGTTATGATAATAATCATCTCCATCATCAAAAGCTATATTGTTAATGCGCTCATGATAATTTAGAATTTGAGCCATAGCTACTGAAGGGCATCCAGCGACACTTCTCTGCCCATTTCCAGGATCAATTGGGCAGAAATCATTGTATGGGGCATTCTGATGCCAGTTGGTTTCAAGCCATCCCCCTGTTGATGTTGTTCCCTCGGGAGGCCATTGTTGAAAGTCTTTATTTAGTAAACCTCCTGTATTAGTTGTTAAAAATTCATCCCATAATAATTGTCTATTTTTAATTATATCAACTGGTAGATTGGGAATATTATCAAGTCTATATTTCATATCTGTTTTAAGAAACATGAGAATATTATCATTTTCGTTATCAACTTTCTGGAAATTATTAGAAAATGAATATGCTATTACTGGTGGTAAATTATAATTTGTAGATACTATAATGTATCCTTGTGGTTTCAAATTGAAAATGTATAACAATGATTTTTCTTCATCTGTAATTACTTCAAAATCTTTAATTGAGTAATCAGATTTATCTAATTGAATAAGTCTGTTATTAGCTACTTTAAGAGATGATTCAAATGATATATGATGTTGACCAAATTCATTTGTAAATATTATATTTCCATTTATAATTGGTACTATACTTGCTCCAATAACTAAGATTATTGCAATATAAATAGTTACTTTTGCGCTAAAGGTGCTTTTCATTTTATTTAATGCCTCCAATATAATTTGTTAGCTATATTAAAAACATAGATTTAAGTGTTCCTATGGAAAAATTTTGACATTTACTCACCAAAACCAAATATACCAAAAACATATTTCACTTTCAATATGCCAGTTGTAACGTTTGACTATAATGACTATATCAATCTCCTTGGATATAAAATCTCAAAAGAAGAATTAATTGAAAAACTACCTATGATAGGAGCTGATTTTGATAAAGCTGAAGGTGACGAGCTAAGTATAGAGTTTTTTCCAGATAGACCTGATTTAGCATCTGTTGAGGGAATTGCACGTGCTACAAGAGCATTTTTTAATTTTCAAACAGGATTGAAAAAATATAAAATTGAGAAATCTGACATAACCTTAAATGTTGAACAAACTGTTAAAAAAGTTAGACCTTTTGTGACGACTGCTCTTGTGAAAAATGTTACTATGGCTGATGAGCTCATAGCATCTTTGATGGATCTTCAGGAGAAACTTCATTTTGGACTTGGTAGAAATCGGAAAAAGGTTGCTATTGGTGTTCATGATTTTAATAATGTAGAACCTCCATTTATTTATAGAGCAGTTGACCCAGATTCTGTCGAGTTTGTTCCATTAGCTAAGGTAGAATCGATGACTCTTCGTGAGATTCTTACTAAGCATGAAAAAGGTGTTGATTACGCTCATATTTTAGAAGGTTCTGATAAATATCCTTTGATTGTTGATTCTAATAACAATGTGCTTTCGTTTCCACCGATAATCAATGGTATTTTGACTGAAGTTACACCATTTACCACCAATCTTTTTATTGATGTTACAGGAATGGATCAAAAAGCTATTAATTATGCTTTAAACATAATAGTAACTGCACTTGCTGAGCGAGGTGGACAGATTTTTAGTACTACAGTTTGTGATGAGGGAAATCAATATATTTCACCTGATTTAACTCCAACTAAGAGATCATTATCGATAAAATATGTAAATAAAATCCTTGGGACGGATATGTCTGGAAAAGAAATCAGTATGTGTCTTGAAAAAATGGGACATAATGCCTCTGAAGTTGAAAATGATGAATTAAACGTTGAAACTCCTCGTTGGCGAACTGATATTTTACATGATGTAGATCTAGTTGAGGATGTTTCTGTTGGTTATGGTTATGATAAATTTGAAACTGATTTTCCAAAATCGTTAACATTTGGTGGAATTATTCCTAAACAATCTCTATATGATGGTCTTAGAGATATTATGATTGGATTGGGTTTTAATGAGGTTACTACGTTTACTATTTCAAATGAAGAAGATGAATTTGGGAGTATGGGATTAAAAGTTGGTGACAGAGTTCAGATTGAAAACCCAATTGGTGAGGAATATTCTTGTCTGCGTGTTGGTCTTATCCCCTCTCTGTTAAAAATTTTAAGTGAGAATAGACATCATTCGTTACCTCAGCAGATTTTTGAAGTTGGTATAGTAGGTGATAAAAACGCCAAGAATCAGCATAAACTAGGTGCTGCTAAGATAGATGCTAAAGCGAATTTTACTGAATGTAAATCTTTAGTAGAGGCTGTTTTAAGAGATGTAGGATTGAAATTTGGTATCAAAAATATGATTCACCCTGGTTTTGTAAAGGGTAGATGCGCATCAATTATTTCAAATAGTAAAGAAATTGGTTTTTTTGGTGAGCTTCATCCTAAAACAATTACTGGGTTTGAGCTAGAACATCCTATAATTGCATTTGAGATTCAAGCAGATAGTCTTTTCAATCAATAAACTATTTTTATATATATACTATTCCTCTTTTTAGATGAAGATATGTAGTAAATGTATGAAACCTGCAGTAACATTTATACGATACAATGGAACACATCTTTGTAAAGATCACTTCATTTCGTATTTTGAAAGAAGAGTTAAAAAAGACATTAAAAAACAAGGGAAAACAGAGGATAACTGTAGAATTGCTGTCGCTATATCTGGTGGTAAGGATAGCACTGTAGCACTATATATTGCAAATGATATTTTTTCAAAAAGAGCAAATGTTGAACTAATTGCTCTCACAGTTGATGAAGGAATACTGGGTTACAGAGATGAAAGCATAAATTTTGTTAGAAAAAACTGTAAAAAACTTGGGATAAAACATCATATTGTAACTTTTAAAGACATGGTTGGAAAAACAATGGATGAAATAACAACTAAAGATAATAACCAAAGTGAGTGTAGTTATTGTGGGGTTTTCAGACGACTGTGTCTTAATAAAAAATCTAAGGAGCTTGGAATAAATAAGCTTATTACCGGACATAACTTAGATGATATGGCTCAATCGATACTAATGAATTTTGTAAACGGTGATACTCAGAAACTTGCTCGTCTTGGTCCACATAGAAAAATTCAACCTGGTCTAATACCTCGTATGCTTCCTCTTATAAGTATACCTGAAAAAGAAGTAGCGCTATATGCAATTATGAAAAATATTGATTATCATGATGGAATATGTCCATATTCAACTAATGCACTACGTGGGTATTTCCGTGATATAATTGATGATCTTGAATATGGACATCCTGGAACACGACACAGTATTTTAAATAGCTATGAAAACATCAAAGATTTACTGCTGGAGAAATATCCACCAGCTAAGTTAAATGAATGTCAAAAATGCAGTGAACCTACTTCACAAAATATTTGTAAGGCATGTATACTTAAAAATAGAATATCATAATCTCTCACTATGTTATATTTTTCAAAAACATTTTTATTCTCTGTATTACTGACCTGTTTTAAGATGAAACGCTTAAAACTCGAATGTAAACCTCTTGATGAATTATTGGGCGGGGGACTTGAAAAAAGCACAATAACTGAAATATATGGTGAGGCAGGTACTGGTAAGACAAATATTTGTCTTCAAGCAGCTAGAGAATGTGCTGCTGCTGGTAAAAAAGTTGCTTATGTGGATAGCGAAGGTGTTTCTATAGAAAGATTAAATCAGATATGTACTAATGATTATGATTATAAAAAAATTTTAAATAACATTTTGTTCTTTCGGCCAACTTCTCTTGAGTCTCAAGAAAAAATGATTAACAGTGCCATAAAAATAGATAATGCTGATCTTATTATTGTTGATACGATAAACTTGTTTTATCGTATACATTTAGAAGATGATAAAGAAGGCACTATGCGTTCTTATATGAGGCAGATAGCAAATCTACAGATTGCTGTGAGGGAAAAGGATCTTTCAGCAATTATAACTGAACAAGTATATACCGATAAAAATGGTGAAATAAAGCCATTTACAAACAGAGATACTGAACATATGATTAAAACTGTAATCAAACTTGAGAAGATAGGGTTAGGTAAACGCCAGGTAAGTATCATGAAACATAGATCTCAGCCTGAGGGAAAAAAAACATTTTTTACTATTACTCAAGGTGGTTTGGTTTAATAAATGAAGAAGATAACTAGCTGGCTTAATGAAAGCAAATATATAGAGCCTCTATCACCTGCTTGTAAAATGTGTGCTCATGGTTCAAAACTTGTTGTTTTGATCACCGGATTATGTCCTACAAAGTGTTATTACTGTCCACTTAGTTTTGAAAAAGGTGGAACGGATCGGATCTTTGCAGATGAATGGGAACTTGATAACGAAAATGATACAGATAAGTTGATACTTGAAGCAGAATATATTGATGCTGCTGGTGCTGGTATAACTGGTGGAGATCCTCTAGTTGTTTGGAGTCGAACTAAAAAGTATATATCTCTACTAAAGAATACATTTGGGCAGAATTTTCATATTCATCTTTATACATCAGGTCTTAAGAATAGTGAGCACATAGATGATTTAGTCTCTGAGGGTCTTGACGAAATTAGGTTTCATCCTAATCTAGAACATTGGAATAAAATGGATGAAAGCCCGATTTTATCATCAATTAAAAAATCATTAAGAGCTTCTGTCGATGTTGCAATAGAAATACCAGTTATTCCAATGATGACTGATGAAATTTTTTCATTAATAAAATGGGCAGATGATATTGGGATAAAATGGATTAACCTAAATGAACTTGAGTTTTCTGAACGTAATTGTGAGTTGTTAAAAAATCATAATTTTTCTGTAAAAGATGATATTTCAGCAGCTGCAAGGGATAGCCAGAACAGTGCATATCAAATTTTAAAGATGATTTCTAATGAGAAAATGAATGTTGGCGTTCATTATTGTTCATCATCTTTTAAAGATGGAATTCAACTAAAAAATAGAATTAAACGAAGAGCAAGTAATATCGCTTGTGATCATGAAATAATAAGTGATGAGGGAACCCTTCTGAAAGGCGTCATTTACCTTCAAAAAACTATGTCATTAGAAAAAGTTATCAGCTCGTTAAAGCAGGAATTCAATATTTCAGATAATTATATCTCTTTAAATAATGAAAAAAAAAGAATTGAAATTGGTCTATGGATTCTTAAAAAAATAGCAGATACTCTAAAAAAACGTGGGATGCAATGTTTTATGATAGAGGAGTATCCAACTGCAGATGGACTAGAGGTTGAAAGAATACCTTTACCATTATAAACAACAGATAATAATGAGTGTATGTATTGACTAGTAGTTCTGAATATAAAAAATGAGAAAGAAACCAATTTTTACATCAAAAACTTGGAATTACTAATGGTTTGAAGATTTTTCGTCATTGGAATCTTTATTTTATCATATACATCACCTAATTCTACACATTTCTATGAACATAAAGATTACAGGTTCTTATATGAAAGACAAAAAGAAACTTTACACTTGTAATGATAGCAATCACAAGTTTTGCCGCTGCAACACAAAAGAGAAAGCCTGTGGAAATTGCTAGTTTTATTGTTAGGATCATAATAAATAAAATCAATATCAGAATAAACGTTTTTTTCTAAAAATTATTTTATATCTATATGCTCATGCACACATAGTAATGATGTATAAAATATTCGTACAAGGAGTCGTACAAGGCGTTGGTTTCAGGCCATATATTTACAGGAAAGCAAAAGAAAATAACCTTCGGGGATCAGTAAAAAACACTGGTAACGGTGTTGAAATCATAATTAATGATAACGATTTCATAAAAAAACTAACCGATCTTCCCCCACTTGCAAAAATCACAGACTACACTGTTGAAGAGATGAAATCAAAAAAACAGTTTTCTGATTTTTCAATTCTAAAAAGCACATATTCGGAAGGTGAAACAGAACTCCCTGCAGATATCTTCATGTGTAACGATTGCCTAAGCGAACTAAGAAATAAGAAAGACCGAAGACATGCTTATTATTTCATCACATGCACAAACTGTGGTCCAAGATTTTCAATGATAGAAGATTATCCATATGATAGACCTTTGACGTCTATGAATGAATTTAAGATGTGCTCTAAATGTAAAGCAGAATATACTAATCCACTTGATAGAAGATATCATGCGCAAACAGTTGCATGTAAAGATTGTGGCCCTAAACTGAGGTTACTAAACAATGATGTAGATATAAGTGAAGATTCCGATGTTAAGACAATCAAAAAATCAATAGATCTTATTAGATCCGGGGAGATCCTTTCAATTAAGGGAGTCGGAGGGTTTCATATATGCTCATTAACTGATGATGAACATGTTGAGAAGGTAAGAACCATGTTACATCGGCCTTATAAATCCTTTGCGATAATGGCTAGAGATATCAAAATGGTTGAACAAATTGCATATATCTCCCAAATAGAAAAAGAATTACTTTGTAACCCTAAGCGACCAATTGTGGTACTCAAAAAAAAGAAACAGAATGCTTTTAAAAAAGTCTCAGAACTTGATACTATTGGTGTTATGCTTCCGTACACAGCATTACATTATCTCATGTTTGATTTCATCAATATACCACTTGTGATGACATCCTGTAACATCCCAGGAGAACCAGTGTCAATCACTGAAAAACTTGGTAACTATTTTTTAACACATGAACGAAAAATTGTGAACCGATGCGACGACTCCGTACTAAAAGTAATTCACAATAAAACGTTTTATCTCAGACGTTCAAGAGGCTATACGCCAATTCCTATAAAACTCCCAATACAATGTCAGGATACAATTGCTGTGGGTGCAGAATTAAACAATGTCATATGTACCGCTAAAAAAGATAAATGCTTTCTCTCTCAGTACGTTGGTGAAACCTCAAAATTTGAAACCATTAATTTCCTCAAAGATACTGTTTACCGATTTATCAAACTTACGAGATTAAAACCAAAGATAGTTGTATGTGACCTTCATCCAAACTATAATTCAACAATTTTTGCAAGGGAATTAACAGATAGATACAATGCCAAACTAATTCAAATACAACATCATAAAGCCCATGTTGCTAGTGTAGCAGCAGAACACAACATAAAGGAGTATGTTGGAATTGCAATGGATGGATTAGGATATGGCGATGATGGTAAAATATGGGGCGGAGAAGTTTTCAAGGTGAATCAAGGAAATAACTTTAAACGGGTAGGGCATCTTGAAGAACAACCACAACTTGGTGGTGACTCTGCTACAATCTACCCCAAAAAAATGCTATTTGGAATTCTTTCCAAGTTCTTGAATGAAAAAGATCTTTTGAAACTTGGGTTATTTGATGAAAAAGAAACAGGGTTATATCTAAAGGTTTTACAGAGCAAGTTTAACACACCATATACAACTAGTAGTGGAAGGATACTTGATGCAGTCTCTGCCCTATTAGGAATCTGTGATAAAAGAACCTATGATGGGAGACCTGCCATGATTCTTGAAAGCGTTGCCACAAAACCGTTAAATTTTGAACCGATTATCTTACATAAAAATGGGAAAAAAGTTCTCATGACTACCCACTTGTTTGAATTTCTATTAAATAACATCAATAGAGAAAAAGGACAACTTACAGCTACTGCTCAGATGTATCTAGCTAGCGGTCTGTTAGCGATAGCAAAACAAGCAAATAAGAAAGATAATATCCCTATTGTGTTCTCTGGAGGTGTCGCATACAATAGGATGATCTCTGAATTTATGATTAATAACGGTGTCCTTGTGAATAAAGAGATACCCTGTGGTGATGGCGGTATTTGTTATGGGCAGGCGTATTTAGCTAATCTTGGGTGATAACCAGTTTTCCGTGTTTTACTCCTTTTGTTGCTATGATATTGTCAGCTAATTGTTTGATAAGTTTTACTTTCCCTTCTAATACTAAAACTTCAAGACAGTTGTCTTGGTCAATATGTATATGCATCGTGCCTCTTATCAGACGAGGGGTGTGATGTTGGATATGGGTAATATTATGTTGGACGTCATGGTCATGATGATTGTATACTATGGTTAAGGTTCCTATCAT
This sequence comes from Thermoplasmatota archaeon, assembly GCA_030605515.1. Taxonomy (GTDB): domain Archaea; phylum Thermoplasmatota; class E2; order DHVEG-1; family DHVEG-1; genus JAUWIE01. Next base: position 16 of record JAUWIE010000034.1, on the reverse strand, counting down.
GTATTTATAAGGATTT
>JAUWIE010000035.1 GCA_030605515.1 Thermoplasmatota archaeon | reverse complement strand
CAGTATCTGAACATCCGGAGTTATTTACCGAAGATGACCCATAGGTCATCGAAGGTTAGAATCGCCGTCTTGAAAATCTGCGTAATGCCCCGGAGCTCTGCTCCGATTGGGATAGCAGATTTTAGGCGATTCTATTTACTTTAGAATTAATCATAAATAACTATTATATCTTATAAAGAATAAAGAAATATTTATGCATAAAAAATGATTTTAGAGAATTATCCAAACGCTGAAACAATAAAAAAATCACTTTTTACTAGTTGTTTTCTTCGTAGATTTAGCTTTAGAAGATGTTGTTTTTTTAGGGGGTGATTTTTTCTTTGTAGTTTTTGCTTTCTTGCCTTCTTTCTTCTTAGAAGTCTTTGGTTTACTTGGTTTTTCTTCTTTCTTTTCCTTTTTAGCAGGTTTTTTAGTTTTCTTTGCTGTCTTCTTAGCAGGTTTCTTTTCCTCTTTGTCTTTTAATGCCTTCTTTTTCTTAATTTTTACTTCACCATCAGCAGATGGACTAATCGCATAATCATCAGCACCTGTAGCCTCTTCAGATTCCTCAGATGGTCCTTCTTCTTTTTTGAGAATTGGTTCTTTCTTTTCTTTTTCTTCTCTTAAAAGCTCTCTTCGTGATTTCTTAAATTCAAGCTCAGGTAAATATGCTTCTACAACTCCATCATCAAACTTAACTGCTTTCACACGGATTTTACTTGGTATATGGTATTTCCCTTTGGACCATATCGCATTATTAAGAGAATCATCTATCCAAATTTTGTCCTGCTCAACCTTCATATGCCTTGTTAAGTACTTCTTCACTGTTTTAATACCATGAGGTGCAGCTTTTGATGATTTAAACCTCTTTTTTTTCAAAGGTATAACATATATTCTTTCAATTTCTTCTGCCATAGTAATCAATTTTTCTTAAGTTTATTTCTACGCCAATTTCGTGTTTTTGGATGACGAGTGAACCTACGATTTGTTCTAATCATAATCCAAGCAGGTACACGACGGTTACTCTTCATAGCTCTATTTAAACGATTCTTTTTACCAAGTGATTTATGTGTTGACATATACATCTACCTTCTTTTTATAGATATATCTCTTTTCTTAGGAATGATCTTTGAAAGCAGGATACGTAACTGCTCATCATTTATTTTATTTTTCAATTGGCCACTTTGACCAAGCATTATTATCTGGTTTTCAATTGATTCTGCGATTTCAGGACGAGCGATTTTGATCCTACCAAGACGCTCCCTAGCAGGATTTGTAAGAAGCGATCTTAGTATTTGCTTCTTTTTTTCTTCAAAGTCCTGTTGTTGTAAATTTTGTTCCTCCAATGAATCCTGAACAGACATCTGCTGTTGTAACTCTTGAAGTCTTTTTTTCTTCAGTTTTTCTAAATCTTCATCCATAAACCAAGATACCCTATTATTATTCTTTTAATATTTTTTCAACTCAGGATAGTAACCAACAATATCCTTCATAATTTCATTTGAGGTGTTATCTAAAAAAGATACACCTTTTGGAGTAAGCAATCGGCCTTTACCTCTTACTTTCTTTACTAGTCCTGCTTTTTCAAGCTGTTGTAAAGCAATTCTTGCAATAGATCCACTACCACTACGGGCTTTATAAGGTTTTGAACCACGATTTCTTTTGCCACCATACTCTGCTCTTAGATGCTCAACACCGATGCCATTATTGATATATATTTTACGGAGAATGCTTGCACATCGAGTATACCACCAGTTCTTATCTTCAGGTGGATTTTCCCTGTTTACTCCTGTTCTAAGAAAGTTGCTACCTTCAGGTGGTATAATAGATCCATCTTTTTGCAGCTTTTTTGCAAGTCCATCTATTAAGTTTTTTGCTGGAATATCATAAACTGTTGTCATATTATGCATTACTCCCATATAAGGATAAATTTGGGTACGGTAATAAACGGTAAGTTATTTAAGCATAACGGATAGGCAAATCTTACTTGTTTTTCAATGGTATCCTCATATATTTTTTACAGTTAAAACAGTAAATTACTAGTTTACCTTGATGAATTCTCACTCTACAATTAACACTTGGTAAGAGATAACAATAACAATTCTTACAAAACTTTCTCTTATATTCCTTTGGGATAGATACTAAATACCTCATAGATATCTTACGAGCAATATTTACATAACGATTTGACAAATTATACCTACCGGCAAGGGCATATTGCTCTGCTAAGCTAAATAATTTAATAATTCGCCTTTGAGCAATTATTTTTTGGATTTTTTTATCTCTCGCGTTTCTCCTTGACATAATAAAACCAGAAGATACTGGGATAAAAGCTTTGGAGGTATATTATTTTTTATATATTAAGAAATGATAGATCCGCCTGAGTTTGAGTTTTAACAGCCACAACATTGATCAATCGGTAGTGGTCCACCTGTATTGATATAGGCGTTTAAATAAACTATATCTGCAATATCAAGACTACAGTCTCCATTTATATCCCCTGTACATAAAGGAACTGGAGGAGGACCTTCTGCAAACATATAATTTTGTAAATATGTAAGATCATCATCATCAACTGTTCCATCATCGTTTACATCACCACAAAGAGCAGATTCCCCTCCTTGAAATATATAAACAGTAAGAGTCCCCTTCAAATAATAAGAGTTTTTAAAGTAAAACTCACCAGGACAAGGAAATTGAAACGGCTCTCTATATACTAGCACAGGTCTTGTAACAGAGACAACAGCATCGGTATAAGTATCATGAAACATTCCAAATGTTTGATTAATATTACTTATATCATTATATGTTTTTATTACAATGTTAAAATTATACCATTTAGTATCTGTTGTATTCAACCCTAAAATCTCCCGTACATCTTTACAATAAAGCCTTTTAAAATTCTTAACTTTTTCAATATTAAGAACCCCATATTGAATATTATTATTGCTATAGAGATGATATGTATAATTACCAGGACCTACTAAATCCTTATGTGGATTATCAACATGAACAATATGGTAATCATATCCAACTGGTCTAAAATTATCAATTTCACTAGGGGAGATATCTTTACCAACTGGAAGCCAAGGATATGAACGCATATTATTGGTATATGAATCCTGGTTATGAACAAGGATTTCAGCTGAGTCAAATGCTATAAAATAATTATGAGTATCTCCCACTTTTAAATCAAAAGTAGGTTGCCTATTATAAATTTTTTCTATTGAATTTATATGACAGTCTGATTCGCTACAAAATAATAGATCGCCAACCTTAAGTTCATTAGCATAAGCCCATAAGCCATTAGAATAAATACGATGATTCGGCGTAACCCTTAATTTATTATTAATATTTAAATAATAATTAGTCATCTCCTCAGGAGAGTGATGAAAAACATTTGTTACACAGGAGTTGATGATCTTATTAAAGTCATCAAAGGATTTAACAAAATCACCAATTATTATATCTTCAATATTCTTATACGAGCCATCAGCCATTACTACCTTTGTACCAGCGAGAAAACAAGGCGGTGGAGTATCAAGTGTAGCACCATAAAATGTTTTAGATTTATAAAAAAAGTCATCTATACTATCATTATAAACACCATATTCCACAAGTAAAAGTTCTGAAAGACCAAAGTCTTTAATGATCTTGCCAACAATAGGATCATTTTCCCAGTTCTTGCTGTATTCGATACTAAGACCTGGAAAATTTATTATTTTCTCGCTGATATCAAATGCTTTATTTTTCATATCACCAATAGGGTTATCATATACATTGTAGATATTATTTAACATGAGGAAAAAAACAATAAGAAGTATTATACATATGCCAAGTGAAGTAGAGGCTTCTAAGATAGAAGTCACTCCAAATTTTTCTTTTCGAATACTTCTTTTTTTCATATATTCATCTCAATATTTTTTATTTGGTATACGGTTTACAAATCAATAAATACACGATATCTCGTGATATCTTTGTTAAACCATTATCAAGTTCAAGTGTGACATCAGCAGAATAGGTCAAAGTACCATCAATATTATGGGTTGTATACCAATAATCATTTAAATAAGCGTCAAAAAGGATATCATGTTGCAATTCTAAAATATAAAACTTATTTCTTGTTTTGTTGAATGCTTCTGTAATGTTTTCATTGGTCATATTTCCATAGAAAATCACCTGTAGTGGTATTGTTGAAATATTAAGATCAACGAGATTATAATTAAATGAAGGCCCAAAAGCGTTTTGGATATGAATAAATTCAGTTAACAATGATGATGATCGTTCTGTTGAAATTCCGATATCAAGATCAGCTATATCAGCACCAATAGAGGATATTAGGATAACTGAAATTGCAAGAAGAATCCCCATGAGTAAGATCATTTGAGCATTATCAGAGTTAGAACTTTCTCTATTTTTATAATTTACTAGATTATTCTTGTAATATTTTTTTCTATTATTTTGATTGTTCATTTATACCACATTTCAAGTAATATATCATAAGTGCAGCCTTCATATCCATTGAATTTATTGACAAGTTCACTTTCACTAATATCAAAATAGAATTCATTTGAGAACCCGGTTAAATAATCAGGATGAATTGATATAGCATAGTGAGATATTGTTATAGGGTTTGAATATGGAAGTTTATCTTCAGCATCGTTTTCTCCAAAACTATTACACCAAAACACAGTTTTTGTTCCATTGGATATATAAATATTAAATAGTACTGTCTGAGGAAGTAGAGTATTTAAATCTCTTGATAGACCACTATAATCATTTATTATAAAGTAATGCGTTAATCTATGAGATGTATATCCTTGAAATGTTGATGGGGGGATATCATTATATATTGTATGAAGTGCGTCATCTCCCATGATCTTTAAATCATTTGTATATTTATCAACTGATATTGATGAAGGACTTAACTGGTAAAGAAAAATGAGTGTTATGAGTATTATCGCTGCAAAAAGAGTTGTTTCTAACACCATCATCTGAGCTTTATTATCCATTTTTTCATATCTCCTTTGTTCTATCCTCCTGTTATACTCACACCTTTTACCCCTCTTTCAATTATCATTGATGATATCGCCTGCCAATCATCAAAAGGATTGATAAATTTTAATAGAAATCCATTTCGATTAGATGGAACTGTAACTGTAAATGATACTGTTTCAAACCATCCTTCTTCTGTTGATGGAAGACTAATTGTATTTTCTTCTGGAGTAATAATATTATTATCCGAAAAAAGATGAACTTTTATTGTCGATGGCTCAGTTGAACCACTGATGTTACCAATAGTTAATGTTATTGTATAAGTCCCTGGGGCTAGATCCTTTATTCCAAAACCAGTATTATACAATCCCGTTGGAATAATGGGATTTATAAAATCATATAATACTAGACCTGGGTCATATGAATAAGTTGAATTTGTATATTCATTTGATACAAAGTAAAGGCCTTCATCTAAATCAAAGATCCATCCATAGTTAATTGATTCAGAAGCTCCAATTTGAACTGTTGGTGAAAAACCTGTTGTATCCTTTAAAAGCCTGATCCAGTCTACAGAAATGTTTGCATTAGTTGATCCTGGTAATAATCCTGCGCCTAAACCGATGATACTACCATTTGCAGATACTGGATTTGACATTAATAATGAGATTAGTTGTAATGGTGGACCTAAATGGTCGATATTCCAATTCTCGATCTCATGTGAGCTATCGGTCATTTGAACATTACCAAAATATGCATATTTACTATAGTCATAGAGATAATTATCTATTGATACATTTTTCCACCAAAAGATATCAAATGGAGCAGGAGGTATTATTACATTTATTGTATGATTGATATGAATATATGATCGTAATCGTAACCATCGATTAAGAGATGGTAAAGAATCGCTATCAAATTCATATGGATCAAAAAAAGTTGTATGATTTTTAAAAATCCGGAATCTATTTTCTTGTAGTGATTTTGAATGATTAATTGAGACAAGATATGACCAATCAAAATTTCTTGGATTTTGACTTAAAATAATAATATTACCATTTCCTCTATTTATCTTTATTTTCGCATCAACAATATATCGTGATGAACTTTCGTACAAACCACTTTTAGAAAAATTTGCAGGGATGGGTATCGTATAGTTTGCAATGATAAATTCTTTACTCTTATCACTATTTAAATATAGAATGCTATTGTTTTTATTTACTGGATCCCTAGTAATATTGTTTTGTATTGTAGGACTTGAAAGATTCCATTTGATATCCGAGAGTGTTTTGAAATCTTCAAAAAATAATGATACATCACTTAAATTTCTTCTATGAGTGTTATTTAAGTCTCCATCAAATCCATAGTAAAGGTATAGATATTTAGTACTATTTTTTTTAATATCTGTTGATACATGTATTACTGATTCTCCTCGTGGATTCCAATGATCGATACAATATGGAAGTCCTGGCTTGATAGTGATTGAGTCGTTCAGTGGATATCTATCAAAAACATCAGGTCCAACTCCAAGTGGATAAATCTCATAGGGGGTATTGCATATTCCATCACCGTCACCATCACTACCAATACAATCACTCCAGTAGTTACCACCTGAGGGATAGTTGTTATCCCAGATATTATTCCTGCCATTATCCTCTGCGTTTTTATGATTATCAATTAAAGCATTATGATGTATTGTGTTGTTTTGCGAAAAGCTATCATCAATATAAATACCACGGCCATCAAAACCATCATCATTATTTATAATAAGGTTGCCTGAAATTAAATTGAATCTTGAATTTATTATTTCAATTCCATAATCTCCATTGTTTCCAATAATGTTACCAATAATTGTATTATTTTCTGAGTCATCTTCTATCTCTAATCCATCACCCCATGTACCACCATTGTTAGAAATATTACAATATTTTATAGTAATATTATTACTCTTACGTAATCTAATACCCCATGTGTTATTAAGGACATTACAGTTAATTATGCTAGATTTTGAATTATCCTGGTAAAAAACCATACCTTTTACTGAATTAAACTTACAATCACATCCAAAAATGTTAACTTCAGAGGATCTGACTATATATATGCCATAATCATTTTTAGAAATGTTACAGTTAATTATGCTTATATTTTTACGGTTTGAAATGCTTATCCCTGCATCACCTGATTTACTATTATTAATAGTTAATGTGCTAATTAATATATCATCTGAATTTATCGATATTACATCACCATTTTCTTTTCCATCAATAACAACTCCTTCCTTGCTTTGGCCGATTATCGAAAGTGATTTACCTGCGGGGATCGTAAAGAACTCATAACAAACTTCACTATCAATAATATAAATTATACTATTATCTGAGTTTGGATCATCTATTGCATCTTGAATTTTTTTAAAATGGTTTGAAGGATTATACCAGGGATCAATCGGACCAGGACCATCAAACCCATTATATACATAAAGAATATGCATGTCATCATATCTTTGAGGAAAAATTTTTACAGGATCACCATCATAAAACACAAGATCTGAAAGTGCTTCAGATGATGATAGAATATTCACATTTGCTTTGCTATAGTCAAAATTTGATGGTCTTAGTATCATTTTTATTGGGAAGTTAGTTAGATTCTTAGAAGTATATGTATCTTCAAATCCCGGTGGGACTTTGTTTTCAATTTTTATCGGAATCCTATATCGATAGCGGCTGTCATGCCAAAAAGGTGAGCGTGCAAAGGGATGAATAGTTGTATTTCTACTGACCATATGATAACCTGCTTGAACCGCGGAATGATTAATGCTGTTACCAGTTCCAAAATCAAGTTTGTAAACAATGTCTGGCTTATCATATGATATTTTTATTTGACCTGAGCTAACATATGCTCGTCCCGATAAACCAACACCTAACACTTCGGTGTTATAGAGTGTGCTTTGTCTACTTATCGATCCATCAGTAGTATTTACATAAACATTTTCATCTGTGAATTCTACATAATAACTCCTACTAAAAATAAATCCTGAAAGATCAGTTAGAACATCAATTGTTTTTTCATATTCTGTACTTTCCATGGAATATGCTATCAATGCTTCAAGGACCGAATCTGCAACTTGATCAGCTATGTTTTGTGCCTGAAGTTCAGCAATCTGCCGGGTTTTATTATCAAGTAAAGAATTAGTTATTAGAACTGAGCTTGTTAATAGCAAAGTTGTAATACCAAGTGTAAGAGAATATCCTATAACATTAGACACAGCTTTACTATTGTTTCTAATAGGTTTTATTAGATCACTTCTCCTCTTGTTTAAATCGATTACTACTCAATTTTTTCAGTTTGAGTTTCTATCACATCTATCCCAAAGATGCTTTTTTTTTCAATTCCTTTTTTCTTCTTAAACCCATAGTAAATATTTAATTTCTCTATTATTGAAGCCCAACTTCACATATTGAATGAGTAAGTTGTAGAATTGTTTTATCATCCATCTGAGGATGTAATAAATTGTTCTGACCATCTGATGATAAAACAAAACCATGAGCTTTGCTGAAATAAGAACGCCAAATACCTAAATAAGGACCTGATATCTGTATTTTAAAATTGTATACATCTGTAAGCATTTCCCGTACACGATTTTCTTCTAGTGAAGCAAATAATTTAACCTGTCCATTTCCACTGGTAGCATAATCGGCCATATTTTTTATCTGAACGATTCTACATGACAACATATCCTCAGATGATGAGATATGTTCTGAAGTAATGAATGGTTCTTTTTTAAGATACTCCTTATCTGTTTCAACTGATAAAATACCATTTGTTTCAATAATGTTCTTAAGTGTCCCTGAGCTTGATGGAAGATTATATTCAATAGCACCAAGGTCAAATAGAAAAATCCTACCGAAGAGAAAACCAGTGTTATCCCGGAGATCTATGCGCAATGAACCAGATATTGCTGGAGATCCAGGTGGTACTGTAATTTTAAATTCAGGTTTGTTTGTATCATCAATTAATCCACCTGATTTATCAAAACTTACTTTCTCAGTATATCCTCCTATAATACTAAATGTTGTGGATGCTTCTGGTGACATCCAGCCCGATTCATCCATTGATTTAACTTTGAACGTGTAGCTACCATCTGGAAGATCATAAAATTTTTTCTTATGTGCGGGGGTCCATGTTGACCATTTTGAGCTATATCCTTCAAGTATATAAGAGAAACCATATATTGGACTTTCAGTATCTCCACCACCCCAGTAAAAACCATGACTTGATGAGCTACTATCTCCTAGATCGGGGGCTCCTAATATGTTTACTGTTGGAGAAGCATAATCAATTACAGCACGTACTTTCAATGTATCTTCAGATACGCTATAAGTTGGTTTATTATGTACGAGTATTCCCTCTGCAAAATAGGTATGATATGGCTCTACTTCCAAATCATATGTTGGTATCTGATTGAATATTTTTTTTATTGATTTAACTGGTTTTTTTAACCCATTTTCTCCAATTAAAACATCATCAATTTTTACTTTATGCGCAGGCTGCCATTTACCATTAACAAACAATGGATGATTTAAAGTGACACAAAGAGCATTGTTAATGATCAAATAATACTCGGATGTTTCATTTGGATTATGATAAATGTTTTTTGTCACATATGCTGATTTTATTTCCCCTGTGTTTTCATCATATGATAAAACATTATCCCCAGGTACAATATTTTTAATAAGTTTATTTCCGCCATCAGCTATTGATATTGATGTGTTTTCATGGAAACATGCCCTTGTTTTTGCCATGAAACCAATCATTAATTTATCTGCTACACCATTTGAATATATATATTTAGTGATATTAACTCCTTCTCTATATGTACTAAGTTTTATTTGAAGATCAATATCACTATTACTTTCACTGGTACTTGCTAGTTGTTCCCATTTCCAATCATCTGAACTTGAACTATCATGCCAATTCAGTAAATACAATCTGAGATCTGCATTACTTGGATACCAATCCCAATCATAGCCATCATTATGTCCATTCCATGTTACTTCTAAATATGTAAGTGGAACCATTGGAGGATTATAAGGTAAACCATTACTGGAGAGGTCAAGATCAACAGAATATATCAAATTCATATATGAATTTCCAGCATTCCATATATTACGTCCGTCTGATAAGAGGTTGTCCTCTTGCATTGTGGTATAGGGTAAATATTTTTCACTTATATCAAGAGGTGGGTTTGCTCCGCTATAACAATATTTTGCGGTTGTAACTGGAGGACTTGTTGAACTCCATTGATAAGTTACACTAGGATCAATAAAAATAGGGTATACTCTATTTTTATTTGAAAGCCAACTCCATGGCGTCAATATCCAAGTGGTAATATCTCCAGAATTATCAATATTTACTACTCTTTTGAGTCTTATCTTATTACATGTTGGTGTTTTGCTATCGTATGCATAAAGCTTAGGTAAGCAAAATACAACTTTTCCATTTGAATCAGTAAAAAATATTTCTTCATCTGTTGTAATTGCTTTATCTTCAAATAAACCATATTTTTTTATTATGGTTTTTTTCTCACCATAGCATATCCCCAGAGATTTTTCAGTATCCATTGAATATGCCTTTATATGATGTCCAAATGCAAGATTTACATCTTTATTAGACGGTTCTTTTAATCTTATTGGATTATCTATTATGAGCTCTTCTTTAACAATATCGTCTGAACAGATATATCTTAGATCAATACCAGTCCCATATTGACTTCTATAAGTTATTATGTTATCAGCAATCTTGGCTTTACCTTCTTGTTTTAAAATACAATGCTCAACTAATTCAAGACTATCATCAGAGATGTAAGTAAGATAGTCACTGGGAGTAGATGTTAGTATATATCCATTGTTTACAATAGCAATTGGATCAATACATGTCTTTGAACTTATCTCTCTGAAATATGTTTTTAATTTAACATTATCAGTATAATATTCATAAGGATTTTCAGTTATCATACAGCCAATATTTGTAGTAATTCTTGATTTCTCTGGAGAATTATAAATGTTATCAATTATTACTTCCTCTTTATTATTATCCTTTTTTTGATTTGAATCAGTTTCGTTTAACTCAACATAATGAATGATAAGTTCAGGTGAGAGCGCAACATCATTTTCTTTGGAGTAAAACAGAATATAATCAGCTATATTCCCAGTATAAAGTAAATTTTTATTAATTATATCCTCTGGTTGATTCATTGGATGATTAATATTTTCTATACTAATTGAGCAAAAATTATTCTTAGAGTTATATTCCTTTAGAAAGATATCGTAGATATCTGCTTCAATATACTTTTCTCTTGGAACTATTAAAGTATTTCCACGTTTTTCTGTATGAATAATTTTTTTTAACTCATCCAATTCCCAGTTCTGACTCCATTCCTGGCTTTGTACATGAGCAATATCAATGTTTTCAAACTCTTCGTCTAATATGCTGTTTTCTGGCAAGAATAGCCTTAGTTTAGCTGATATTATATCTATTGATTTTAGATCTGCGAGATTATATATTGAGCTGATATCAAATTTGATAAACGAACATGCATTACCTGTTTGATCAACTAATGTTAGATCTTCACAGACCGGGGAATGAAGTACAGGATCACGAAACCAATAGATATTTATTTTATCTAAATCAGCATTAGTGTTTATTGAAAATAGGTTATCCTCATCATCAAGCTCTGTTACTGTAAAGTTATAATTTGGATTAGAATCAAGTGAATACGATAAAATTAATCGATCACCTGCAGAATCAATATTAATTGATCCTTTAGTTGCATCAATATTGTATCCTCTTTTTGCCCCTGTGTCTTCATAGATCATGTTTTTCAATGAATCACTTATAAAACTTAGTTGAGAGTACATGTTTTCATGCATCATCTCTGCTTCTAATTGATTCATATAAGGTATTCCCCATAGTAAAATTCCACTTATCACTGATATAACTATCATTATCGCTAAAAGAGCTGATAACACAGGTGTTACTGCCCTATTATGTTTGGCGTGCCTTCCCTTAATGATCATTTTTCTCCTTCTTTTTTCAATAATCCTCATAATTGAATTAAATAAATGTAACATAATTCTTTAAAATAGGTTAACCACCACCTAGAAAAAAATAAACAGTAATTCGACCATTTTCATGATATGGTGAGATAATTTCCTCAAAAAATGTTATTGCATCTCCGCTTGGGTTGATTTTTGGTTTATGATAAATTAAAACGTCTCTTGTAGTTGAAGCAACAACTTCAGCGTTTTCAAATGATGCACCATATGATAGTATTTCACCTGACGTATTTGTTATACTAATATTGAAATTATATGCGGAATACATTGAACTACTGAAACCAAGCGCTGTTCTCGCATCATCATAATCAATAATACTAAGATTTTTTATTTTCCGTAGATCAAGAATAGCATAACCAAAACTAGTTTTGTCCTTAATTTCATATAGATAAAGATTTTTATCCTCTTTAAGTCTAGTATATATTATGTAACTATCTTCATCATAAGGTTTAAATGCATTTTCACCTGTTCCAAGATTAATATTAATTGGTTTGTCTGACCAGGGGTTAACATCAGGGTTTTGAAACGTATTAGCCTGGACAGTATGGATACAATAGTCAGAAAGATTATTGCTATCATTTACTATCAATAAGACTTGATGAGGATCACTATCTAAGGGATCATATGACCATGTTTCAACAACAGTAAAACAATCAGGGTCACTGTTTATATCTCCATCCCAGTCAAACCACCATGAATAACTTGTGATAAAAGCACTATCAATACAAGTTGAAGAACTAGCATCAAAAGAAATATTTGTACCTGCTGGTACAAGACCATCTCTATCAAACCATGAGAATTTAGCTATTGGTGCTAAAGGATCTAATTGAATTATTCCATACGAAGTTGTTTTTGAGGTAGCAAGACCAATTGCGATACTATCCTCTGGATCTAATTCCCAATCATAACCATAACCTGCATCCTTTCCAGGGGAATTGAGTAATTTCTCCATAAGACCAATGCTTTTAGCCTCAAGATCAATATCAGGTCTATCATATACAGTATATGCATTATCAATTGAGATGATATAAACCGTAACCATAGTTATTGATATACCAACAGCTATCATTGTCTCAATTAACGTGGAGATGCCCTTTTGATTTGCTAATAATGATTTTCTCTTCACCATTTCACTTTTTACTCCTTATGTTTATACTATATCTGATCTACAGGTTATAGAGTAGACTACCTCCTCATTGATACTTGATGTCCCATCATCAACTGATATTTTTACATAAACATCAAATAAATAATCAGCTGCAAATGGATGTTTCTGAACAAAAAAGGGATATTGAAGTTCAGCATCAAAGAAAACATCATATTGAAGTTCTAATAAATAGTATTCGTCTCTTGTTTGATTAAAAGCTTCCTCGAGAGTTGAGATATTCCCGGATAATATTAATTCACCATTAGATTCAATGATATCTACTAAATTATAGTTTAGTGCAGTACCAAATGTTTCTTTTATACTATCAAATTCAGGTAGAATCGACTTAGATCGTTCACTTGTTATTACAGTATCTAGATTTGATATTTCAGCTGCAAGAGATGATAAAACAAAGACAAGAATAGCAAGTGTTATCCCCATAAGCATTATCATCTGACCATTTTTTCTCCTTAGAAAAGCATTATTATATATTTTTTTTTGAAACATTGAAATTCTTTTATTTATAGTCTTTTTATATTTCATTATTACCACATTTCTATTATCACATCATATGTAGAACCCATATAATTTGCAAAAGGACCTCCGTTATCAACAAGATCACTTGGCCCATAACCTAATATAGTACCATCAAGTAATTTAGGATCAATTGCTACAGTATGATGGCATATGGTTACTGGTTCAATAGTAGGCAATGGAGACGTTACGCCAACAATTGAAGCACACCAGAACACAGTCTTTGTTCCATTACCAACATATATATTATATAACACTGTAGAGGGAAGCATAGAATCTAGCTCAGTTCTCATACTACCATATCTATTATTTATCAGAAAATCTGCTAACGTTGAGATATTTTTTTCTTCATTAAAATCATTGTATATCATCCTAAGCGTATCATCTCCAAGTATTTTTATTGTGCTTGAATATTTATTTGCCTCCGTTGATGAAGGTGATAATTGATATAAGAAAATAAGTGCAAGGATAATTGTAACTGCGAAAAGAATTGTCTCTAAAACCAGCATTTGACCTTTATCATCCATATTTTTTTATTCACCCTCTAATCTATTATTATATCTTTTAGACCTTTTTCAACTATAATTTCGTTAACTGTCCATTCTTGCTCTGGTATCATCCCTGTTGGAGGTGAGAATCTTATTGCTAGATCATCTTCATTTATTTTATCAAAAATAATCCATTTAGTTTCAAATTCACCTGCTTCTGTATCTGAAAACTCTAGTGTACCATATGATACTCCACCTGATTGGAATGTGACACTCATAGGATCACGTGGAATTTTTCTATCTCCTTTCGTAATAGTAATTGAGTATGTATCACTTGGTAGATTAGTTATTGTAAAATTTCTTAGTGCATCTTTGCAATTATAATCACATAAAACTGGACCTGGATTAAAAGAATCAAATGAATTACTAGATTCTGGATTGTTTGTTGAATCAATAGTCCCATCTTGACTGTCCCAAAAATAGTTTAAACTTTCAATTGGTCCAAGAGTTACAGTTACAGGTATCTTTGGTGTTTTCATTACTCTAATCCAGTCAACTAATACTTCATTTTCATTTGATTCAGATAATAATCCGCAACCTAATCCAATTCTTCCTTCCATTAATGGTGGACCTTCAGCTATATCACCTGTTGGATCACCTGGAGGGATATCAACTACACCTATACGACCAGTATAATACAGATCAGTATATGATATGTTACCTTCAAAGGCAAGTGTTTCATAATTATAGAGATTGCTATTAATCATAGTAGCATGGTTGAGATAATACTCTGATGGTATAGGTGTTGTATTAGTAATTGCGCGATAAACATAGGATCTCATTGTCAACCAATGAGATAAATCAGGAACTGAGTTATTACAAAGCTCAGTATAAGTAGGAGGCCCAGTGTTATATGATTTATGTAATGATAAATTGTTATCATTATTAATACTATTATTTGCTGATACAATATATGATGAATTATAATGAGATGAAGATTGACTAAGTAATATCATATTACTTTGTCCCTTATTTATTCTCATTTTTGCCTCAATCATGTGCATAGATTCCTTGGTTGTCGTACTAAAAAGAATCCCTATTGGTTCTGGGATAGAAGAAAGGTTATAAAAATCATTTTTAATCATTATTGCATCACCATCTTCAAGATTTACATTACCTTCGTGTTGTGTTGGATCTCCTGCAATAGTATCCCATTTATCCATATCTGTATCGTTAAAATCATCGAAGAACAATGAAACCTCTTGGATTGTATGGTTATGCATACCACCAGGTGCAGTTATTAAACTACCTGTGTAGTTGTAGTAGAGGTATAACCATATTGATTTGTATGGTGGAACGCTCATTTTAACAGGTATTACTGACTCTCCATTAGGGTTCCAATAGTCAATGAAATATGGACGTATTATTATGTCTTTACCTCCACCAATTGGATAAAAGTCAATATTGTTATTATTTAAATCTGGAACTGGTGATATACCACGTGTTGGACGGTCTGGATATTCATATCCGTCATATGGAGTATCTACAAAACCATCTCCACCATGAGAATTTTGATTTGGACCACTAAAATAATCGAATGCTCCATCAGTTAAGCTCTGGTAGTCACTCCAATAATTACCTCCACCTTGAACCAGAGATAAGTTCCATTTATTTGACATATCTGCATAAGCATTTTTACTTGGATCACCATCATGATTGTTTTTAAATCTATTATGATAAATTTCGTTTGAACTAGCTGCCGTACCACAATATATTCCATAATCCGTATTCCCTTTTATCTCAGAGTTATTAATCACATTGCCTGATGAAGCTGTTATATATATTCCATACTGCTGATTATAATTAATTTCACATCCACTGATTACATTAAACTGTGTATTTGAAATTCTAATACCATCTTGTAGCATATCATGAATATCACAGTTACGGATTATATTATTTGGATCTGGACGAGACTCAATTAGATTATCATAAATTGTTATACCCTTTGTGAAATTATAAATATGGCAATTAATAATCTTATTCTCCCATGAAATTACATTAATGTCTATACCAGTTCCACTATTGCCATAATCATTGCCTGTAAGTTCACAATCAATGATGATGTTCTTTTCTGAATTTTCTATTCCTATACCATTTTTAAATGTCTTTGGGTATGTTATCCATGGGTATGGATTGGGGTAGGGGTTTATGTCACAATTAGATATTATATTCGAATCAGAATTATCATGGAGATAGAATACATATCGCGAATTTGAAATAATAGTGCAATTAGATATATTTGTAAAATCAGTGTTTTCAAGTTGAATACAATCTTCTTCTATCCCAGTTAGAAAAAATATTAGTTGCTCAAATGTACAATTCTCAATATTATTCTTTATACCATTTTTTATGTATATATTATTAATTTCATTCTGACTAAGACGACAATTAATAATACTATTGTTTTTACATTTTTCTGAGATTGTTCCTACTATTCTTATCCCATCTTTACTGTTCCTTTTTATATTGGAATTTTGTATATATTGTTTTTCTGTGTTTTCTAAAATATAAATACCATTTTCGTTTAATATTATATTGCAATTATCGATTTTGGTATTATTTGATAATTTATTAATTACAATACCATTTAACGTATTTGAACGTATATTGCAGTTGAGAATCGTTGTATTATGTGAGTTTTCTTTAATATTGATCCCAGTATCACCATTGTTAATATCACAATTAGATATATGGCTAAAATTTGAGTTACTATTTATATAAACCCCATCATCATTATTTAATATTTTACAATTATAAACTGAAGTGTTTGCAACATTAAAAATTAAAATCCCTTTTAAATTATTTTCAATTTTAAAACCGCTTATGTTAACATTATTTGCTGTAACAATAATTGCATTAGAACCACCTGTATCAATTATTGTTTGATCATTGTCTTCACCTTTTAGGGTTATTGTTTTGTTAGCTTCAATTATCTCATTATAGGTTCCATTATAAACAATTACTGTTCCATTTTCAGCTACATTTGTGATACCTTCTCTAATTGTGCTAACATGGAATTTATCATACCAGCCACCTGGTCTATCATCATCAACTTGGATGATACTAGGGGATCGTAGTTCACTGGGTTCTCTCAATGGATAGTAATCCGCATTATGAGGACCAATGGGACCAGTATATGGAATAAGATAACCACCCTCACCAGGATCATATACTCCGTTGGGAGGAGGGCCATCAATAGACCCTGGGTTGTGATCGTCCCAATAGTTACCAAGCGGGATATCAACTCCACCTAATGGCGGATCCATTAACCATGTACTATTAAACCAGTTCTTGACATTATTATAAATTTGACAACAACCTGATTCAAATGCATGTTTAATGATATTATCATAAAAATTGTTAAGACATATTGTAGAATTTCGAACTTGTGTACTCAATGTAACTCCGCCCCAACAGCCTCCTGCACATACTTTCCATGGTCCCCTAGAAATATAGATCCCATACCTATTGTGTGTTAAATTGCAACTTATTACTTGATTATTTGTTGTTGGTATATCATAATCAGGGTGCAATCCAAAGCTTGGTGGAGCACCCCATGGATTATATACTTGATTAGGATCATTGTTATCACCCCAGAGATGAACACCATAACGATTAGAGAAGATTACACAATCAGTGATATTATTATTTTCAACATCATCAAGTGTCTGTGAGCTAAAAATATAGATACCATAATAATGATCAAAGATTTCACATCCTTGAATAGTGGTACGGGTTGTGTTAGTACCCATTATTCTTATTCCAACTCCTCTTTCAGGATCACCTGATTTTGGCGGAGCACTATTGTTAAATATATCGCAGTTGACAATGCTGTTATTCTCAGAAAAAACCGGTGATTCATATGACCAATTATATGTCGTATGGTTATGGTGAGGATAAGTAGAAACCGCAATGCCACCCCAAATATGATTATATATGGAACTATTCTCAATTGTATTGTTATTTGAACCATAGATATAGATACCATATCCCCATTCATCATTACTTGCACCTGGTGCCTCCCAATAATTATCATGTATCGTACAATTATTTATATTATTCCAGTTACTATTGTTAACAAATAAACTATAATTATTATCATGGATTTTACAGTTTGAAATATTATTTCCATTTGATCCAAGTCCGTTATCTGTAATATTTCTTAATAAAATAGCATGATCATTCCCATATATTTCGCAGTTTGTGATATTAATGTTATCTGATATTCTAAGATCAATTCCAGTTCCGTTATTAAAATAAATATTACAATTATTAATTTCTGTATTATTAGAGTCTGTTAAATTTATTGCAGTACCATCATTATTATATATATTACAATCATCAATTAGAATGTTTCCAGAATTAGCAATAGGAATAGCTTCTCCCCCGTTACCATATATATCACATCTTATTATACTAGTATGGGAAGCAAATCCTTTCGTTTTAATTCCAATATTTTCATTGTTATCTATTTTACAGCCTTCAATTGTATAAGCTCCTGAATTCTCAAGATATATACCATGTCCAAAGTCTCCACTTCCAATGTAATCCTTGGTATCATGAATATCACATCCAGTTATGTTATTAAAATGGCACCATAAAGATCTTACACCATAATTACTATTATAAAACTCGCAATTGATAACCTCGTTATATCCAAATTCACCTAACGATGTACCAGTGAAATTAATTCCAACGCTATTGTTAAAAGCAGTTATATTTATTACTTTATTATGTTTACAAACAGCTGAAGAAGAGTTTATTTCAACAGCATCTGCTGATATCCAGTTATATCCATTTATTTGGGTATCTCTTATGGTATTATTATGTGCTCCACTTGATATTCTAACACCGTTTCTGTCAAGGTTTTTATACCAGTTCATTGTTTTAACTGTCGTGTTATATAAATTACAATTAGTGATATTGTTATGGTGAGAGTTACCTGTTATACGGATGTCGTCTCCTCTTCCACTAGAAATCCCTGTATCATACACGGTTGTGTTAATGAGTGTGTTATGGGAACTTTCACTAATGATAACACCATCACTATAAAGATAATAAAAAAAAGTATCTATAATGAGATTATTTGATGCACCATTCCGAATTAGAATACCTCGGCTTGCAAAATGCCCAATACAATTATTAATTACAACGTTATCTACACCATTTATTTCATAAGCAGATCCTCCACCACTAAAACTTACTTTTATTGAATCAACAACTACGTTATTTGCCTGTATGTTAATTACAGAACCTACTCCAAGAGCGGCGCCATTAATTGTTGTAGTAGTTTTATCATCACCTATAAGGTTTATCTCCTTAGTAATTGGAACTTTTTCATTATAATATCCAGCACATACATAAATCGTATCTCTATGGTTTACTTGGGGATAGTTAATTGCTTCTTGGATTGAGTCAAATGGATGATTAGCACTCCCGTCTTCATCAGGATCGCTTATTGTGTTATCATTATGAGCTGGATCATTTGGACCATTATCATCAACAAGCCATAAATTACCAATATTTATCGTACCAAATCCAACAAAACGAGCTTCATCAATTAATACTCCAGAAATTGTTATTGTATACCATTTGCTTGGAATATCATCTTCGTCCGTTTTAAGTGACTCAACAGCTTCCTGACCATTAAATCTCATTCTCAACCGTGGTTTACCACTTACTAAAATTGTTTCAATACTACCTGGTTCTGGTGAGACTTGATTATTAAGTTTGATAGTTTCATTTTCAATATCATATATCGTGTAACCATCTGATAGTTCAATGATATCTACAACGATATTTGGTCCTGGATCCTTATACAACCAATGATTCCTCCAGTTACTTGGATCAATATCAATCTGAGAGCTAGCCGATGGAACCGGATCATGAAACACGAGATCAGAAAAAACAACTGAGGATGAATTATAGCTAACATTTGCATGCTTATATTCAAAATTCATTGGATCAAGTGATACAAGAACAGGAACATCGATTAAATACTCTGGTGAATCATTCTCAACAAGGATTGGAATTCTATATTGATAGTTTTCCAAAGTCCATACTCCATCTCTTTGAGTAGGGATATCTGTTGAATCTTTGTTAACCATATGATATCCATATTCAACCGGGGAATGATGAGTACTGTTACCAGTGCCAAAATCAAGTTTGTATACATAATCTGGTCTGGTAAAAGAAACCCTAATTTTACCACTTCCACCATAAACTCGGCCAAGACTGGATACACCTATATCTGTATTTAAAGAATTATAAGTTGTAGAGCTTTCACTGACACGACCATCTGTAGTGTTTACAAAAACAGTTGAATTTTTAGCCTCAACATAATAGCTTCGTCCAGCTAGATCAACTGGAATTTTTAAAGTCTTACTGAAATTTCTTGTTGGCTGTGTTTCACGAATCGTCATTGCCTCTAAGATACCATCTGAGATTTTATTTGCAATGCTTTGAGCTTCTAACTCTGCTACTTGAGTAGTTTTTTCATCAATAACACCAGTTGTAATAAAGACACTGGTAACCATTACAATTGTTGCTAGAGAAAAAGAAAATAAATATGATAGAATGCCTGAAATACCATAAGTGTCATGTTGGAAATGTCTCATCCAACCACCCTCATTGAAATATCACAAATAGAATGCATAAGTGTAAAACTTAAAGGACCATCGTATTCAAGGTTATCATCATCAAGTTCTGTAAAATCACAGGAATTGGTAAAATAGTTTTTCCAGGCAGCAACAGCACCAGTGTCTCCATAGATTTGCATTTTGAAGTTTCCTGGAATTGAGGCTTTGTTTTCTGTTATATTGCTATTATTTAGCTTGATTATAATTTGATATTTTGCTTCACCACTACCGGATATCACTTCTTCAGGTTTTAATTGAAGAACTCTCATTACAAGCGATCCATCTTTTGCGAAAATATTCGGCTGCTTAAATTGATTATGTACGTAACCACTATTTGATTGTGAAGATAATATACCTCGGTTTTCAGTGATTACTTTATAACTATTAGATGTTGATCTTGTTTGATATATTATTGATCCTACATCAAATAACCATATCCTCCCTACGATTGAACCTAAATCTTTCAAATCGATTTTAATTGCATCATCTAATGCAAAATTTGCTGTAAATGCTCCACCACCATCAATTGCAATATTTACATCTTTTTTACTCTTATCATTAATATTAGTTATATCTGCCAGAGATGGTTTTTTAACTGCAATAACAGTAAATTTATTTTCGTCTCCATCAGTATTGTCTAAATCTAGACCCGATACAGTAAAATCATATTTATCATCAAGAGCGTAATAGAAAATAAACCTCTCTCCTTGCGGATCTAAGGAAAGAGTCCCAGCGTCAGTTACAAAATTAACAATGCTGCTACTATTTCGACCTTCACGGGTGATGCTATGGATAATATCGGTAATCGTATCGAACTGAATTAAGGCACTCTCATAGCTAACAGTTGCCTTTTGGTTCTCCATATAAGGTATTCCCCAAAATGTGATAACACTCATAGATGATACAATAATCATTAATACTAGAATTACTCCCACAATTTCAGATACAGCAAAATTGATTTTTCCATCCATACCCTACTACATCCCAACTCCAAAAGCATTAAACTAGTTTTTAATATTTAAAGTATATGGTTATAACAAATAACAATTACTTAGAGATACCATAAATAAACAAAGTTATAGGGTAACAAAAAAAATATATATAAAAAACTATAATAATTTCTATTATACTCTAAGCTAATCAAACTCCAAAAATATATGTAACAGAAGTATGACGAATCATGAATTTTATATCATCAGTTTGATATTCAATAGTATCAGAACCAGATCCTTGATCAGGATCATCTATGAAGTTATAATTATTTTTAATATAGTTTAACCAGGCATCTTTATGATCACCATGGAACTGAATTCTAAGCCCATATACACCATCTGATTCCATTGCATCAGCCCGATCTATGAAACTTCCCTTTGAATTTGTTTTAATTTTATATCTTCCTTCTCCAGATATGCTAGAACCAGTTGAGCTAGATGACTCAGTTATTTGTGATATAAAAATTGAAAATATTTTTTCATCTTCATATATGTCAAGCCCTCTTTTAACATATGGGTCAGTTTTAATTGAGGAGTATATGGTTCCACCGTTTTCAAGAGATAATTCATATACACCACTATTAGAAGACATTTTATATGTTATAGATTTAGAGTCAAAAATCCAAACATAACCAAAAGTTGGGCTTCCTGAAAGTTCTATTTTTACAGCTCCATTTATATCATTATCCTTTCCATCTCTATCTGGAAAAGTGTGAATCTCAATTGTTTTTGGACTATTTTCTACTGTTATTTTTTCAGATTCGCCATATGTTATTCTTGCATGATCGATGGCTTGATCAAGTGATTCAATTATTGAAAACAATCCACTTTCTCCAAAAATAGGATAACTATCACTTGTTATATTTATTTTATAATCACTTCCATTCTCAAGATCCTCAGGAATATCCCAAGAAAATGAGCTGCTATTAATATTTACTGAGGTAGCAATTGGCGGCTCAATCTCTATATCATTTTTAAATAATGAGATAGTTACAGTTCCATCTAAGGCCACATAATTCCAGTTTATGTTATGAGTTGTGCCTTTTTTCCAGGTACTATAACTCTCTGGAGAAGTAACAGTGATACTTGGCTCATCGATTATAAATGTCTTATCTTCACCATAAACTATTGTAGAGTAATTATCTACAGCAACTGCACGGTAATGATATGTTATTTCATAATCAAAATTCCCATCAATTGGTTTACTGATACCAAATGGACCAATTTCATTTTTTGTCTGGGGGCTAAAGGTTCCTCCTTCATAATCTAAATTTTCGCCATATTCAAACCAAACATCACAAGGTGGATATTCACCTAAGCCTAAAAGGTCTCCATATAAGACAACAAAACTAGTACCAATTACAGAATAGTTTGTTTTAACAGCAAATGTTTGAAGTGTTGTAAATTCTATCCACTCACCAGTTGCAAGTCCAGCATCATTTTCTGCTCGTGCACGATATTCATATGTAGCTCCCTCATCCAAATCAAAGATATTCTCAGAAAATAAACCAGTTTTTGTTTTCTCAAACCCTGAGGTATTTGTCGTTGTAGATTCTCCTTTTAGCCGGTATTCAAAATAAACACGACATGATGAAACCCCTCCCATATC
>JAUWIE010000090.1 GCA_030605515.1 Thermoplasmatota archaeon | reverse complement strand
ATCACCAAATAGTGTTGTCTCATAATAACAATATCTAATATTTGCTCCATCTATTTTCCCAATATTATCCTCACGTGAATCTGCAAAAGCCTCACCTAAGCAACGTTTATCCTCACCAAACAACGCATCAAAGAACTCCCGGTCGAAACGCTGACTAGGCCCATTCAGATCAGATGCCCCGAAACCGAAACGAGTATTTGCAACACAGGCAAATGCTCCATGCTCAGAGCCTATCAAGTATTCAACAATGCAATCATACTGAACAGGTTCAGGGTCCTCATGATAACTAAGGTTTATCCTTACTTTATTATTGTCAAAAGCACCTGGAGAACATGCCTGACTATACACAAAGAAATACTGATCATTTACCAGGTTGTCAACAATATCATGAGCAGGGCCAGAAATCACTCCACCCCTCATATAAACCGGTTCATCAAGTTTCATTACATGGAAATTATTCCCATGACCCAAATGGTTGATGATATGTGGTGTATCCTGATTTAGCACCTCTAAAAGATCCTGTTTAACCCACCAGGAGTCCCCCGTGTAAATATTTAAGACATCCCATGATATCCCATTGTCAGATGAAATCTCAACAAAGCCGTAATCATAGTCTTCCTCAATATTAAAGTAACAAGAAAAATTTAGTAACCCAGTAGAATAACCACTGAGATCCATCACAGGAGACAAAAGCCAGGCGTCAGCGAGATTCTCGTATAAATAATTGATATTAGTCCCCCAACAACTAGAACCTGAAAAACCACTGAGATTTACAAATAGATAAGTAGGATGACAACCACAACCACAACCACCTGTTTTAGGTAATATTTCTATATTATCAGGGGTTCCAAGCTCCCAGTTATCACCATCTCCACCATGAGTCCAACCGTTTT
Source organism: Thermoplasmatota archaeon (assembly GCA_030605515.1). Taxonomy (GTDB): domain Archaea; phylum Thermoplasmatota; class E2; order DHVEG-1; family DHVEG-1; genus JAUWIE01. The sequence continues at coordinate 13,428 of JAUWIE010000090.1, read as the reverse complement.
CTCCGTTTTCCATGTCATCGAAAAAAACAGTATTGTCATCCCCCTTGATTTCAACATCATCAATATAAAATCCTCCACCTTTGACATATTCATCTGATACCAATCTAAACCGAAGACGAACATTATCATTCCCACAATACGAAGAAATATCAATCTCCTCGCGTTTAAATTCTTTATTCATATCATAAAGCGTATATACATCGTAATCCGGGTGTATCCCAGATGTCGTATAACCATAAGAGGAACTCCCATCTTTTACCTGGTCTTTGTAGTTTCCACCCCACTCAGCATCACCACCGAAACCAAGATGCTCACCGACCATCCAAACATCTCGGAGATAATCCATACCATCACTACTATCATACGCTATTGTTTTACATACAAAATTTGACATTTCCATAGGGGTGTCAACAGGCGCCCGGCCGAGATATACCTCACTTAAGAGATCTGCTTCACCTTTTTCACCCAAATAATCATCGACATATTCACTAAAATACAAGCCATCGATATGAATCGTCTCACCAATTTGAGCACCATCATAATCCTCAACTATGAGCTCAACTGATACAACTTCATCCCATTTAAAATCCTTCTCTCCAACAAAAGTCTCAAGGTAAACATGATCCTGTAACCATCCCTCACTAGGCCAATCCCACATACAAAGCCAGGGGTCATAGTCAATATTACTACCAAAAAATGACATCCGGCTACCATCACTACCTCGAGCTATGACCTGATGTATTCTATAATCATCGTTACCACTTTTTACATTATAGTTCAACCAAATACTACCAGTGATATCCATCGGGGGGTCAAAACTGAGATTTACAACTCCAAACTGAGAACCATCAACTACTTGAAACCTCATTGAACTAGTACCAACAACAAAATCACTACTATCAATAACAGGATCACCTAGAAAACCACCACCCACAGCGTTGACACCTGAGTCATCCATAGATGCATCCTTGTCAATTGGAACCGGGTTCTCAGGGTTACTCCAACTCCCATCTAAACCAGAATAGAACAGATCAGATGGTACTAGCTGAGGTAAGCCATTAAGGCCAAGCCCCAGACTACCAAGTAGTGACTTTACTGGAATGATATTATCACCGCTTTCACCACCTACATCACAAGCATCACCATCCCCACCAAGCAACACATATTGAGTCTCCCAGTTCTCATAAGCATCCCTTATAAAATTACGGATATGACACGCTGTATCATTCAAATGAGACATACCATCACCATAAAGCCCATCCCAAAAGTAATCAGAACAACTTTCTATTTCTTCTACTGTTACAATAGTTGCATTAAGTCCTTTATCGATCTTTGATTGAATAAGATCCCAGAATGAATAATCTACTGTGGCATCACGTAACGACTCATTAGTAATAATAACATAATCAAAAGTATCATCAGGATCTACAAAACCACTGCTTTTACCACCATTCAACAAACTCATTGAAGAATCAACCATATAAGTATCAACAATCTCAGGGTTGTCCACCATATTCATAACCCGTCTACTGTCTTCTAGTGTTTTTCTACAACGAATACCGGTGTCATCATCTTTTTCTTCTAAAGAAGATTCCAGCTCTAATGTGATTTCAATCTCTGAATAAAAACTCACACTACCACTATATGGAATATATTGAACTGGATATAAATTCATGATTAATACTTTAAAACCACAAACATGTTGAACTGAGACAACTTCATAGAAACTTCCAGGGAATGAATCATTAGAACTGTATATTATTGGATCAGGAGGAGTGGGTGTAATCTCTCCTTTATAGTTGTACGGTATTGGTCTTTGGCCAGGGGCAATATTATAAGTACCTGGTAACAAAAACGGATCAGTTATACTAACTTCAATGTCTTTAACGATGCTATTCTGTGGAATAAGTATCCGAGATGTCTTAACCGGTAACACCGGACAACCTGAGTTACCATATAAATCAAGATCAGGTATGTTTATAATTGAACCAAACTCATTTTTATCAATAACCGGCTGTTCAAATATATAGCTAAATTCCAATAAAAGTAGATCATTACCAGCACCTAACATATCAGGTTGATCCTCCGATGAAATATATCCATTAGTTAAGGTTATACGGGCAACTGAAAAACTAGTTACGCTCGATAGGAGCAAAAGAGTAACAACCCCAAATATGGTTACTAGATTTATACTTCCTTTTAATCTAGTTATACGGCTAATTGGATTCTTTATAAAAAATTGTTTATTCAATTCTCGTTTCATTTTCTAAATCACCATTTTTAACATATTAGAATATTTGTGTTTTTCATAACTTAAATAGTTTATGTGACAAGCATTCACAAAAAATTAAAATTACTAAGAAATAGAATGAATAAGATAAACAAAAATCTCATTTAAAAACGTATCAATATTATATCTATTACCGATATCAATAATTCTTCCATTAATCGAATCGATCTCAGTTCTATTACCCTTATTAAAACTCTGAAGCATAGAAGAATAATTATCAGAAGTATCCCTGATGACCTCGCATGTTTTATTATACATATCCTCAAAAGATAAGCTAATACCATATGCTTCTGCAATTAAAGTTGACTCCTTACAGGCTTTTCCAACAATGTTTCCTAATAAAGGATTCTCAAGAAGATAACCATTTCTACATTGAAAAAACGTAGTCAGCGGATTAATACTAGAATTAATAATAGCCTTAATCCAAATCTCTCTAACAATATCATTACTAATCTCTGATTTAATTCCTGCTTTATTAAACAAATCGATAATTTGCTTGATACTCTTTGTATTACTTTTTTTAAATTCACCTAAAATAGTATATCCTCTCCCGGTATGTTCAATTATTCCCGGCTCAGAAAAAATTACACCATGAGAAGTAACACCAGCAACAATATTACCCGGATTAACTATTTTTTTAATTTTATCAATATTATCAAGACCGTTTTGAAGCGATAACACAATAGTATCCTTGTCAATTATGGATTTAGCCTCATTAATAGCTGTCTTTGTATCATAAGATTTAACAGTGATAATCAAAAGATCGGGAGGGTGCTCTACTTTTCTAATTGAATCAACCGCTGAAACATCCGCAATCATACTTGTTTTACCTGTAATCTTCAAACCCTTTGCATTAATCGCATCGATATGTGGCTTTCTACCAACCAACATTACTTCATTATCCTTTGATATTAAAGCACCAAAAAGGGACCCTATCGCACCTGCGCCAAGAATAACTATATTCATGGTTTTAATCCTATCTCCCTACATTTTTTTTCTATTTCATCTTTGTTCATTGCTATAAGCGGGCTTAACACAGGGATTGATATATTATTTATTATTGATGTTAGTTTAGATAACTCAGTATGATCATTGCTATAGAGAGAATGCCCTGTTACTATAGCATCACATTTGTCTTTAACACAAATATCATTTAATTTTTTATAGAGATTTTTATCAGGTTCAATTACATGAATCTTAGGATTGGTAAACCAGTTCTTATAAAATGATTTCAAGATAGGAGTAGTTGATGGGTTGGTATTTACTACAATTTGCTTGCATCCCCGTCTCATTAAGTACCATGATGCTAATAATGATACATGGTTTTTAATTAACGCTAAAATGGTTCCCTGTGTACCTAACGGTAGTCCACCCACTCCTGGTAGTTTCTCTGTAAATACAAAAGCATCATTATCTCGTATCTCAATAAATATCTCAATATCGGGTTGTGTTAAATCAACAGAAGCATGTGTTGCTTTAATTATATCATTTCCAAGTCTTATTGCAACATCCTGACTGGAAAAATTATGATTCCCGGTTCTTGTAGCCCTGATTGCAAAACTTACTTTCTCATGTAAAACTTCTTTTGAAAGCTTAACTACGATATCTGATATTTTATCCATACTACTCTGGGTTTGAATTGCAGGACTTACTGATGCTACCCCAAATATCTTTTGTAATACTGAGATACTAGTCATAATTTGATCAGTCGTAACATATATTCTCCCTCTATTTGTATGTATTTTATGTTGAATTTTGTTAATGTTTAGTGCATTATGAATGTTGGTTACTAACCTATGTTCAAAATGTCTCCGTGTATTGTCTTTTTTAAGCGCGATTTCTCCATATCTAACAAGTATTAGTTCATATTTCACAACGGGTCAATAACACGTATTCTTAAAATAATATTTGGTACCAATAACATTTCTTTAAAAAAATTAAAAAAAATGAGAAAAGATAGTATAATGTTAAAACGAAAATCTTAATTATAATACACTACAACTATACTTTTTTAATATCTTTTGCATTTGGGCCTCTATCCGAGTCCTCAATTTCAAATTCAACTTTGTCACCTTCACTTAGGAAGGTACCCATTGGTACGGCTGACCTGTGTACAAAAACATCTTTTCCATCATCTAATTGGATAAAACCATACCCTTTTCTTGAATTATACCATTTTACTGTTCCTTTCATTTTTTAACCTCCTCAGAGAACTAGTGTCTGAGTTTTTCAAAAGAACAAAACAAAAAAGCTTCAAGAGTTCGAAATATCGAGACTGTGAAACCTTTGTCTCTACTCCTTTGTGAGTACCTGCATTATCCTATACTTTAAATAGATTTCCATACATATGAATTTCTGTTCAGCCTCTCCTTTAAAAAAAGGGTTTTACTATTTATTTAAACTAAATTGTTGGAACCCATTCAGCAATTCCTCTAAGAGCGAATTGAACTGCAATTGCTACTGTTAACAGACCCATGATTCTCGTGAAAGCATCCATGCCTTTCTCCCCTAGTACTTTGATAACAATAACTGAGCTCATAAATACTAAAAATGTAATTATCATAGTAAGGAGAATAGCAAGTATTACCATCCACCAGAGGATCTCTGTGTCCTGCATACTTACAATAGTTACTGTTATTGCACCTGGTCCAGATAGAGACGGGAGAGCAAGTGGTACCAATGCATAGTCTGCTGGTTGTTTTTGTTTTTTATCTGGTGGGCTTTCTCCAAATTGCTGTCCTCTTTTAAGCATATCAAGTCCTACGAACCCAAGGAGAATACCTCCAGCGATTCTCAAAGAGTAAATCTCTATACCAAGATATCTTAATATGGCAGAACCAGCAAGAGCAAAGATTATGAGAAGAATAACTGCATAGAGTGCAGCATCTCGAGCGGTTTTTATTCTTTCTTTTTTTGATGATTTATTTGTAATAATTGAAAAAAGAGCAAGTGTCGATGAGGGGTTTACTATGATAAAGAGTGGTATAAACACGGAAAGAAACTCCTGAATCATAAACAGAGCTATCCAATAATTATTTTATTAATCTTTTGTGAACGTAAAAAGTGATAATATTGTAATATCGTATTATCTAGTCAACAAGCTGTTTATCCCATTAACGTTTTATATTTAAACAGTATTTCTCATTCTTGTAATATTACTTGGATGGGATAAAGAGATGGGTAATGCAATGCAATTACTAATTATTGATTTTAAGAGTGTTATCCAAAATAATATGTAAGTTAAAAATTAGGCGAATGTAAATATGAGAATTAAAAGCAAATTCAGTCTTTCATTAAAACTTACCTTAACTGTTGTTTCATTATCAGCAATAGTTGTAGGCTCAATTACGGTTCTTAATATTACTCAATTAGGAGATTTTGTAGATAGTGAATATCTTAAGAAAGCTAGTTTTCTAGGGAAATCTATTGATGCAGGGATTGAAATTTATGATGAGTTAAATAATACTGAAAAATTACAGGAACATATAACTAGAGTTAATGATACTAATTCTGATCTTTTAAGTATAAGTGTAAATTTATTTGATGATGAAGAGCTAAAAGTTATTGCTTCTAGTAACAGAGACGCAGTAGGTAAATCTTCAAGTAAATATTGTGAATATTGGTATGAAGCGTATTTAGAATGGTTAAAGGACCATGAAAAGGATGATGCAAATGATAAAGATGAGGGGATAATTGTTTTTGTTCCCCCCAGGGAAGGAGCTCTAATAATAATTGTGATGGTGCCTGTTAATGCATTTGGTAAAATAGTTGGCACATATGAAATGTCCCTTTATATGAAAGAATCGATTGAGTTCTATAATAAAATTAGAGGCGTAGTTGTTTTTGTTGCAATAATATCATTTTTTTGTCTAATATTTAGTTTCCTCTATCTACTTAGAAGAATTATAGTAAGTCCAATTGTTAATTTTAGAAATGCAGCAAAAAAGATAGGAAAAGGCTATTTAGATGAAAAAATTGAAGTTAAGGCAAGGGATGAATTAGGTGAGCTTGCCACTGCGTTTAATAAAATGACTGTGGATTTGAAAAAATCAAGAAATAAAATTGAACAATACAATAAAACTCTTGAAAATTTGCTTGATCAGAAAGATGAGTTTATAGGTCAGCTTGGTCATGATCTTAAGAACCCTTTAACGCCTCTTGTGGGTTTACTTCCAATGATAATTGAACAGGAGAAGAATCCTGCTCTTAAAAAGCATTTACAATTAATTTCTCATAATGTTGAATATATGAGAGAGCTTATTTTTAAAACACTTGAGCTTGCTAAACTTCGTTCTTCTGATACTAACTTTGATTTTGAAAAACTTAATTTAAGAAGTGAATTAAAGGATATTCTTAATATTCAGCAACATGTGCTTGGAGAAAAACATATGATTACTAAAAATAAGATTAAAGACAATATGTTTGTTGAAGCGGATAAGTTAAGGCTAGCGGAGATATTTACAAATCTTATAACAAACGCTATTAAATATACTTCAAAAGATTATGGTGTTATCACTATTGATGCAAAGGAAGAACGTGATTTTGTAACTGTATCAGTTAATGATACGGGTATTGGTATGACAAAAGAGGAGACCGTTCGTGTTTTTGATGAGTTTTATATGGGAGAAGACACTGGACATAGAACAGATTCTAGTGGTCTTGGTCTTTCTATCTGTAAACGCATTGTTGAAAAGCATGGTGGACGTATCTGGGTTGAAAGCCCAGGGAAAGGGAATGGTTCTACGTTTTATTTTACTCTTAAACTTTTTAAGGAAAAGAGTAATTAAGTATATATTAGATACTGATTTGGGTGCATAAACGATGAAAACAATTATTGTTGTAGATGATGACCCTGGAGTGGTATATACCGTTAAAAATGGGCTTGAGGGACTTGATGAGGAATATAGTGTTATTGTTGCAGAAAGTGGGATGGACTGTCTTGATATCCTGAAGAACCATACGGCTCCTGATCTTATACTTCTTGATATTATGATGCCTGAGATGAGCGGATGGGAAACCCTTAAGAAAATAAAGGAAAACGAATCATGGAGCAATATACCAGTGATTTTTCTAACTGCAAGAACAGATAGAATCGCGAAAAACGCAGGTGAATTCTTAGGTGATGACTATATTGATAAACCCTTTAAAATAACAGAGCTAAAACAAAGAATTGATAAACTTTTAAAGAGATAATTTATTAATATTATTACCTATACCCTATATGGGAACAAAGTGGATGAGATGCAAAATATAAAAAGAAGGAGAGTTAAAAAAAGCTCTAGTAGTAAACATTTTAGTAGTTATCTTATAGTTTTGTTCCTATTGGTATTGCTTTCAATTGTTTTTGTCTTAACATTTAGTGCTGATAGTCCACCTGATATTGAAGGTGAAGAGGGGATGGGTGTTTTTCCTGTTAATAATTCTGTAGGTGTTTCTCTCTATCCAACCCACAATGTTACAGTAAGTAATTCTGATGGAGACTTCATGAACATTACGTTTACTCGGAATTTAGGTTCTTGGGGGCATATTAACAATGGAACTGGTTTTATCAACAAGTTTGGCTATCATTTTACTCCAACTGAGGCTGGATCTGATGATATTAACTATACAATAATCGGGACTTGGTTTACATGTCCTGCAGATGGAAGCGCCTCAAAGATAATTTTCTATGTTTATGGTAGTAATAATGGTTCTGAATCTATAGAAATCAAATGTGCTATCTATAATAAATCGAATTATACTTTAGTCGGCAACACATCTCAGATTATATATACCGGTACTTTTCCAGGGGGCCCTGACTGGTTTACATGTCCTTTAATAGAATATACCCCAATAAGAGCGGGGGAAGAATATTATGTTGTTGTATGGGCAAATACTGCTCATACTTCCGCAGCTATAGATATATATGGAGAAAATGTATTAGGCATAAATAGAAGTATTATTATTTCACAACCATATAATGGCACTTTTCCAACAAATATAAGCAATATTAATCCAAATAATATTAGCTATGTACAAGGAAGGGTATATAATATATATGTAAGCTATTATGCAGATGCAATTGGAAATGGCTCATACTATATGGATAATTTTGATGTAAATGCAATGGACACCATCTATTCGTGGGAAGTTAACGTTTCAAATGTAAGCAGTAATAATTGGGTATTTGAAAATTATACTTTCAGGACATTATCTAATAAAACATCAGTTGATACAATCAACCCTTATAAAGTTACATCTCCCATTCTTGATTTAACTGCAACAGGTAATGAAAGTCTAAGTAATGTCAGCCTATATTATCGATATTCGGATGTAAATAACACATTTAATAATGGTTGGTGTTTATGGGATAATAATTCAAATCCTGATACCACGTATCCATGGAATTGGAGTTTCAACTTTACAAATGGAACGGGCTATTATGAATTTTATAGCATAGGAAACATTACTGGCTTTGATAACGAAACACCTCCAGCAAACGCTGATGCTAGATGTCAATATACTTGGATTATTATTAGTAACGAAGTCCCTTCAAATGGAACCACTAATGTTGCAATAGGCATATCTTCTCTTTCAGCACAAATCAACCATTCCCATGGAGGGTTGATGAACTATACCTTGTCTTGCTGGGTAACTCCTTATTCTTATCATAATAATACCAATGGTACTTATCATTTATATTTAAACGGATCCCTTGAGTATTCAACAAGATATAAATGGTCAATATTAGTTTGGAATCGTAGTGGTAGTAACAATGATAGTAATAATGAAACATATTATTTCATCACAGAGTCTCAACCATCAGGCAATGGCAATACACCAACTCCCCCCCCAGTCGAAACAATTGAAGATGATCCACCAGAAATACTATATGTTAATCAAACACCAATAATAGTAACAAGTAGCGATAACGTAACAATAAATGCAACAGTTACAGATGATAACACTCTTGAATCAGTCATGTTATTCTGGAATGATGGCACAGATCCAGAATCAAAAGATATGACACTGGCTAGTAACGATAAATATACAGCAAAAATAGGACCTTTCGAAGATGGGGCTAAAATCACATATTGGGTAAATGCAACAGATAACGCATCGCAATCAACTGAATCAGATAAATATAATTTTACTGTTATAGATAATTCTGGACCAACAATATTAAAAATAAATCCGGAAGATAAAACATATATCTATACTCAAAAACCAACAATAAAAGCAACATACGAAGACCCGAGCGGAATAAACATTGAAAGCATTATTTTAAACGTTGACACTGAAGATAAAACAAATTCAAATGACACAAATATTACATCAAATACAATCTCGTATACGCCAAGTGAGAATATGAGCAATGGTAATCATTATGTTATACTAAATATATCAGATAGTCTTGGTAACACTGAGACAAAATCATGGTCCTTTACAATAGAAGAAGCTGAGTCATACTCAGAAGTCGAAGTGGGAAACGTTACAAGTGGAAATGAGACAACTGTAATACCTGAAAATGCAGAAACAACAGGAGTAAGTAATATCGTAATTATTCCAAATAAGGATCTAACAGATGTGAAAGTAATAGTTGTTGAACTTAATAACAAGCCCGATGGAATTCCACAAATTCCAATACCTACAGGCATTATTTACAAATACTTTGATTTTTCATTATTTTCAAATGATATATATATCGAAGAAAATGATTTACAATCAATAATTATAAAATTTCAAGTAGAGCAAGAGTGGATTATTGATAATAATGTTAGCGGTAAAGAAAATGTTACATTAATGCGATATCATAATAGTACATGGATGAATCTTACAACAACAATTATTGATGAAGATGATGAATTTGTTTATTATGAGGCTAAAACAGAAGGATTATCAACATTTGCAATCGTTGGAGAAGGTATTATCAAAACAGATCAAGGCCCTGATTTACCGGATATTCCTTGGATAGTGATTCTTGGGGTAATAATTGTTGCTACAATAATATTAATTATCGTTCTTTTTAAAGCTGGATATATCTACACTGATCAAGAAAGATCTATTGAAAAATCAAAGAAGAATCAAAAAGAGAAAAAAAAGTAATAATAAAATATTTTAACAACAGTTATCAGGAGCTGGACCACCTGTGAACATATAATCTACAAGATAAACAAGATCTGCTATATCTATAGTTTCACCACCTTGACCATCAACATTTGCAAGACACTTTACTGGTGGTTCTGGACCCTCTTGAAACATATAATCAACCAAGTAGACTAGATCTGTTATATCTGGTCCGGTGCCATCGTTATTGATATCGCCACATATCAATTTTATTGTTGTAGCAATTAATGCAAAATCCTGATCAATGATCCCGGGGGTCTCATCATGACCGTCCTGTACTATGTTTTCCGCTTTTACCTCAATTAACCAAATACCTGGTTTAGGGTTCTCGACAAACACATTCTCAACATTATTTAATATGTCAGGTTCTCCTCCAAGCATCGACCACTGTGAATCTTCAAGTCCGTAATTTCCCCAATAAAAAGTTCCAGGGTCTCCGCCATCAGGCGGGGTAACTTTTAAATTTAAATTGTTAACTAGTGCTACTTCAGATCCCGGACTTCCTTCTGGATCAGTCCAAACTAAGGTTATTTTTAATGGTGAATTTTCATCTGGCGTTATTTCATCGTTAAAACATAGTCCTTCTTCTAGCGCGAAGTCTTCATTAACAATATAATGTTGATTGCCGATTTCATAAGTGTTTCCTACGTCAGCAAGTCCCCATCCTTGTTGAAAACGTGTCGCTTGTGTTTCTAAATCATATTGATATGCGCCATTAATTAGCAATGCTTTTACGGTAGAGGCATGAGGGATTTCTCCTCCAGGGTTGTTATCAAAGTGATCTTCAATATACATTTCATAAACAAGGCCAGTTGCACCAGCTACTACAGAAGTAGCTGCGCTAGTTCCTCCAAAATATGCATCAGTATTCACTGTAACATAATTTCCCGTTCTATAGCCATCTTCTCCTATACCGTCTCTATTATCAACTGTATAAACATTTTCATTTATGCCTCCACAGAGATCAGGTTTTATTCTCCCGTCTGCAGTGGGTCCAATACCTGAGTATCCTATGTCTCCTTCATAGCTTCCCCATTCATCATTAGTTCTATCTGCATCATTAAAGTGGTTTACTGCACCAATAGTTATTACATTTTTTGATACAGAGTCTGGATATAGACTACCTTCACCACGATGTCCTCTATTTCCTGTAGGATATAGCATTACTCTATCGTACAATAAAACACTCAAGTCGTTTTCCTCAGATATTGCATTATATACTCCATTTGGATTTGGATCTCCAGATACCCAAGGGTTGCTCAGAAAATGTCCTTCTTCACTCCATTGATTAACTAAATGATTCATTGATGTAATTCTACTTATAGCCCAATAACAGAATATTCCTTGCCCATTTGGTAATATTCCTTTAGCTTGTTCATCAGATTCACCAGTTGAAAATATAATTCCAGCTGTACATGTACCATGCGCTGCAAGTGGGGGATTTCCATCGGTATAAATGATATTATCCTTGATATCAGGATGATCTTGATCAAAACCATTATCTTTTACCATACCAAGTATACCTGATCCGTCGAAACCTTCGATATGAGCAAGATTTGCTCCTGTAAATTCTCTAACGTTATTCATACAAGTTATTTTTTCGCCTTCAGGTTGAACATATGTTACTCCGTCTAAACTAGCAATTGTCTCAATTTCAGATTCAGGGACTTTTATACTTAGGAAATATTTATCCATCTCCCCTGATCCACCATCAATTATCTTGCCACCAATTCCCTCAATATAATTAATAAAATCGTTATACTCATCATTTACATTAGAAAACACTACTCTTAAATCAACACTACTCTCTCTCTTTATTCCGTCTAATGAGGGATCCAATCTATATTTTGTATGATATGTACCAATCCATCTAACATAAGATTTAACTTCAACTTCCTTTTTAACATCTGGATTCATATGTACTAAGTATGCACATTCAGGAATATATTCAATAAATTCAACACCCATTCTTTTAAATTCATTAATCCATGCTGACTTTATACCCTCAATAAATTGCAGTAAATAATAACAGTTATTTGGATCGTTTATCATCAAACCTTCTTCGATCTCTGCCTCCTCCAGCAGATTCAATGGATCGAATTCACCTGTTTTCAAGCGAATTCGTAGTTCATCACGTACTAATAGTTCTAAATCATCTATTTGATCAAGGATGTTTTCATCATCTGTAGAAATACTACCAGAAGGATCATCCGAGGAAGTATCATCTGGTGTTATCTTCAGACTTTCATCAATAACTTTTTTTGTAACAACGCTACTATCATCAGTTGAACTTGGTGCACTTATTGAATCACTAGCTACAACTTTAGTTGTATCTTCTTTACTTACTTCTATCGAATCAACTGTTCCAATGTCACCACTAATAACAGGAAAAAAACTAATTCCAATAAATAAACTAATTATGCCAAGGATCATTAGCCTGCTTAACGACATTTTCTTACTCATTTCTCTAACCACCACTGTGAAGCCTCTCAACCATCACTAAGTTATACTTTTGTAGCTTTTGGTATTTAAAGATTTTCTGTCAAAATGTCAAAATGCAAAAAATCATTTTATAGTAAAAAATCTGGTTTTTACTGAAGTAATAAAGGTGCAGGGGAGGAGATTTGAACTCCCGAACCTCTACAAGAACAGATCTTGAGTCTGTCGCCGTTGACCAGGCTTGGCTACCCCTGCAAGAGAAACACAAAAACAGCTTGAAGATATTAAAGTTTAGGTTTTCAAAAATCAATAGATAAATATTTTAGTATCAGTATTAATTCACTTATTATTATAAAGTTTAAAAATAAATTAATTGTGCTGGGGTAGATACAATAGTAAAACATGAACATTGGGGATCACGGTTTGCCTTTGTTATGGCAGCGATCGGCTCAGCAGTCGGCCTTGGAAACGTATGGAGATTCCCATATGTCTGCTATGAAAATGGAGGAGGAGCTTTTCTCATACCATACTTTATCGCATTATTCACTGCAGGAATACCACTAATGATCCTGGAATTCTCCATTGGGCACTGG
>JAUWIE010000116.1 GCA_030605515.1 Thermoplasmatota archaeon | reverse complement strand
AGATATTCTCGTTTTCTTGAAATTGCAAGATATGTTAATCTTGAAAAAATTGGTGCAAGAACAACAAATAAAATAGCAATTACAATAAGGATTGCATTACCATCACCCTTTCGTCCTCGTCCGGCACCACCCCAAAATAATGAAAAAAATAAAATTTCAGATATAAGTGCAATTGTACCAACAACTGCAATTGTAACAGTAGCAATTAGTATATCTCGGTTTTGAATATGACTCATCTCATGACCCATAACACCTTCGAGTTCATCTGGCTTTAACTTTCGAAGAGCCCCCGTTGTAGCACAAATCACTGCTTCTTCAGGTTTTTTTCCAGTTGCAAAAGCATTGATATTATCTGACTCTTGTACATACACCTTTGGCGTGGGAAGTCCTGCTGCGATTGCCATTTCTTCTACTTTATAGATAAATAATTTTTCTTCTCGTACATGAGGATTAGCCGGCCTAGCTTTTGCAGCTGATAAAACTGTTTGAACTGAAAACGAATAAGTAATCGCAACATATACAATTGCAATAGGAAGCCCAAATGCTAATGCGATAAGAGGATTTCCAAAAAGGATATATCCAATTGCAAAAACTACCCCTAAAAAAATAAGTGCCATAAAAGTACAAACAAAAATAGTATCTCTTTTATTTTTACGTATATGATCTTCTAATAACATATGTTTTGACACAACTAATCACACAACTTTATTTTATTAGAATGATACTTTAGGTAGTTCTCTTGATGCTTCAGGGATTTGTAACATTTCTCTTGTTTTCTTACCCATCCTTCGTGCAAAGAAAAGACCAGGGAATGTTTCTATCGTATTGTTAAATGATAGAACTGTATCATTGTAATGTTGACGTGAATATGCAATTTTATCCTCGGTATGTGTAAGTTCATCTTGAAGATTTAAAAAATTCTGATTTGCTTTAAGATCTGGATAGTTTTCTGCTACAGCAAATAATGTTTTAAGTGCTCCTGTTAACATATTATCAGCATCAATATTTTTTTGTGGTGTTTTTGCGTTCATAAGAGCAGTTCGTGCTTTTGTTACGTTTTCAAGGACTTCTTTTTCATGTTTCATATAACCTTTAACTGTGTCCATTAGATTTGGTATAAGATCTGCTCTTCTCCTGAGTTGTACATCAATTTGAGCCCATGAATTATCTATCCTGTTTTCCAGTCTGATTATCCTGTTGAAATAACTCCAGAATATCAATGCAAAAACTACTACAATTAATATGACAACTATCCCGATTACTAATAACCCCATAATTTCTACCTCTTTTTTTTGTAGGTTAATATTAGTTTTTATTTAAAGGTATCGTGATAACAAATTATTTGTGTATACTCTTTTAAAGGTCTCCTTTTTCATAACGTCTATTAAGTTTTTCAAGCATATCTAGTGTCATAGTTTGCAGGTTATACTTTGGCTTCCATCCCCATTCTTTCCTAGCGGCACTATCATCAATGGATTGTGGCCAAGAATCAGCAATATCCTGTCTAAAATCAGGTTTAAACTCGCACTTAAACTCAGGAACATGTTTTTTAATTTCTTCTTCAAGTTCTCCTGCAGAAAAACTCATTGATGCAAGATTAAAATCGGAATGATGCTTTAGTTTTGAGACATCTGCTTCCATAAGATTAATGGTTCCCTTGATACAATCAGGCATGTACATCATTGGTAGTATTGTATCCCTTTTTACAAAACAAGTATATTTTTTATTCCTAATTGCTTCATAGAATATTTCAACAGCATAATCCGTTGTACCACCACCTGGTAATGTTTCACTACTGATTATACCAGGGTATCTAACACCCCTTACATCAAGATTAAATCTTTTAAAATAGTAATCACCAAGAAGCTCACCTGATACTTTTGTAACTCCATACATAGTCTTTGGCTTAAGTACTGTTTCTTGAGGTGTATTTTTTCTAGGTGTTTCTGGACCGAATGCTGCAATTGAGCTTGGGACAAATACTCTGGTCATTTCATGTTCACGAGCTATTTCGAGGATATTATACATACCATTAATATTTACATTCCAACAGACTAAGGGTTTTTCCTCGCCAACTGCTGATAGTATCGCTGCCATGTTATAGATTGTATCAATGCCATAGTCTTTGACAACTTTTTCAATGGTTTCTCTTTTTGTAATATCTATATATTCAAATGGCCCTGAATTAAGCAAGGTCTCACTTGGTTTGGTTTTTCTACCAGTTGCCAATACATTTTCGTTTCCGTATCGTTTACGAAGTATCATTGTTAGTTCTGATCCAATTTGACCTACGGCACCTGTTACAAGGATTTTTTTCATATCATTTTTTGACATAATAACCCCCTAAATTATTAAAATCGCTATGGTCAAGTGGTATACATATTTTACTGTTATTTTACGATGGTTTATTGTTTATATTTTATTTAGATTTAATAAAGTTGAAAAATGGGTAATAGAAATAATTTAAAGGATATATGAGTTTGTATCTGCTTGATAGTGGATCCATATTGTACCAGTATATAAACCTGAAGAATTCGCGTTTGTTGGTATATCTATTGCTACTTGAACCCAGACAAAGTCAGATGCGTTATTTATAGTTCTACCTAAAACACCGATTCCATATGCATTGCTATTGTTAACTGAGAATCTGACATGTTGTGTTTCATCCCAGGTTGTATTGGTACTAAAGTTAGTTCTATCTGAGACATTATAACACATGTCACTTGGATCATCATTTCCAGGTGCAAGTTGCCAAGCTGTGGTATTTGAAGTATTTACAACAGTGTTATTATTAAACATTAGTACAGTGGTTGGATCATTATTTGTATTATTTGCATTAGCATCTCTATCACCATGTAGCCATATTTTCATATATGTAGCGTTATCAGATGACACATTTATATGTGTGATACTAACCGATACTTGTTCTTCGTTTACTATCCCAAAAGCGGCTGAATACATTTTATTTGTCCCAGCGCTCCAGTTTCCAAATACAAGCTTAAGCGAACCCGTACCATTTGCACCGTTGACCCTTAAAACTCTTCCTCCTGAAGTATTATCAGATCCGATATATCTTATATTTGCTTCACATGGATGAACAAGATAATACTCGTAACCAATTTTTGAAACAGCATATTGAGTTGCAATAGCTAAATTTAAAACAAGAAAAAACACTCCTAACAGTGCTAGCCTTCTATCAAGTTTCATTTCATTTACCTTCTATTCATTTCATTGACATCACGATAAATCTAATCGTGAAGTTAGTTACCATGTACACTGTTCTCAATTAACATTATAAAAAGGTTTGCTGTAAAAATGTCAAAATGTTAAAATGGCAGAAACAGCTTCTACCTAAACTACAGAAGGTAAATAAAAAAAATAATAATAAGATTCTATAATCTAGGTAAAAGACCAGAATCTTTTACAAGCGAAGGAATAATATCCTCCCAAAACAAAGCAGTAATATGAATTCCATGAACACCTTTAATTTGTTTTATTTCACTTATTAGCTCTAATGCAATATTATACCCTTCCTCTTTAGGATCCTTTGCATTTTCCATTTTTTTTGCAATATGTTCGGGAACGTCAACACCAGGAACAAAAAATCTCATACGCTCAGTCATTTTAACAGATTTAAGAGGTGTAATACCAGCAAGGATATGAACTCTATCATCTAATCCTCTAGAGCATACTTCATCCATATATAAACTGAATTTTTCCACATTAAAAACACTTTGAGTTTGAATAAAATCTGCTCCGGCCGCTATCTTTTTTTCAAGACGATCAACCCTTAGCTCATAAGGATCAGCATAAGGATTAGCTGCAGCACCAATAAAAACATCAGGATTACCAGCAAGGATTTTATCTCCACTCTGGAAAATACCATTATCCCTCATATTTCTTAAAATATGGATAAGCTGCACAGAATCAATATCATAAACACCCTTTGCACCAGGATGATTACCAAATGATTGATGATCACCAGTTAAACATAAAATATTTTTAACACCAATAGCAGCTGCACCTAAAATATCACTTTGAAGAGCGATTCTATTACGATCCCTACAAGTTATCTGCATAACAGGTTCCATTTTCATTTTCTTAAGGATACAACAACTAGCAAAACTTGACATTCTAACAACAGCAGTCTGATTATCTGTAATATTAAAAGCATCAGCCCATCCATTTACAATCTTTGCTTTTTCTTTTATTTTATTAGGATCACATCCTTTTGGAGGACCTATCTCTACAGTAACAGCAAACTTCCCATCTGAGAGAACTCGTTCTAAATTACTTCTGTAGGTCATATTAGAGTGTCCTCCTCATTTTAAGAGATTTTGACCAATCCTTACAATCTCTAAGTTCGTTTAATCGATGAAGTTCATCTTTTTCTTTCAAAGAATTATAAATCAAAATCCATATGCAATCCAATTCAGAATCAACCTCACATTTCCCGTTTTTTGATCCCCCACATGGACCATTTAACATACTTTTCGGACAACGTGAAACCGGGCATAACCCTTCAAATGTATCTACAAAACATTCCCCACACATTTGACATCTTTTTTCAAAATCATTAGCACGTTTTATTTCACCTAAAAACAAGGTATCTGTACCTGAAATAACATCCCAATCCTTTGAAATTTCTGATACAGTTTGTACACCATTCCCACAAGCCAAAACTAATATCTTATTGGCCCTTTCAAGTTCTTTTTTATGTTGTCGGAAAAGCCGTTTATCATTTAAAAGATGACACGCTGGTTCTAATAGAATCGAACCGGTTACTTCAATTTTTTTATCAATTAATGCATTTTTCATCTCAAGAATTTCTTCTTCTCCACCCGTATGGCAAATAGTAGCACACTCACTACATCCTGCTATAAAAACAGGACCCTTTCCAACGACATCGACTATATCTTTGAACTCTTTTTTCTTAGTAATTATCATAAGCCAAACTGTTATAGTGATTCAATTATAAGTAATTGTAGCATTTAATCTAAATATATGAAAATATCTATATACTAATATTACATTTTACGTAATTGAAAGTATACTTAAATTAATGTAAAGCTAAAAATAAATTATTGAAGGATTCTTATGCTTGATGATTTAGAATTAATTTCAAATATTGATAAATCCAAAATGCTTGATACTCTTGTTCAATTTCCAGATCAAATAAAAGAGTCAATAGATATCGTGAAATCAAAGGAATTAAACAGTTTTTTTAAAATCGATAACATAATCATAAGTGGGATGGGTGCATCTGCTATTTCAGGAGATATCGTTCAAAGTTACACAAGAGACAAATTAGATATTCCAGTTTTTATAAATAGAGAATATGATATACCAAAATGGGCAAATAAAAACACATTACTAATTTCTCAAAGTTATTCAGGCAACACCGAAGAAACTTTAAGTACTTTTAAACACGCAAGTCAAAGAAAATGTAAAATCATAGGGATTTCATCCGGAGGAAAATTACAAGAATATTGTGAAAAACGAGATATTCCATTTATTAAAATCCCCTCTGGCTTTCAACCAAGAGCTGCAACTGCTTTTCCATTATTTACTTCAATATTGATTCTTAAAAAAATTGGCATATTAAAAAATGATATTGAATCAGAAATCAATGAAACAATTGCAGTGACTGAGGAATTAAAAAATAATAATAATAAAACAGTCCCTGAAAATAATAATTATTCAAAACAAATGGCAAAAACAATTTTTGATACAATACCACAGATATACGGCTGGGGAATTTATAGTCCAATAGCGAGACGATGGTGTGCTCAATTCAATGAAAATAGTAAAATAATTGCTAGATATGATATTGTTCCTGAGTGCAACCATAATGATATTGTAGGATGGTCAATGAATCCAGAATTTTCAAAGAAATTTACTTGTATACTATTTAGGGATGAAGACGACGAATCTATTTACATGTCAAAACGACTTAATTTCCTAAAAATCTTATTTGAAGATATCGCAGCAAATGTCATTGAAATACAAATTAAAGGAAAAAGACGACTCGCAAAAATGATGCAAGCTATGTATCTCGGGGATTTCGTTAGTTGCTATATCGCTATTTTAAGAAAAATTGATCCTAGCCCTGTTGATGTAATTACTGAGTTAAAAGGAGTATTAGCAGAAATTTAAATATCGAAGATGTATTTCATTCATTGTCTAATAAATTTGTTAATATTGAAAAATGTTAAATGGAATGCAAAAAAGTGATGGCATATGCTAGATAAACCAGAGGAAAAATCAATTGAAACAAAAGAAAAAAAAACAGATTATATTACCTCTGATGGAAGATATAAAACCTTATTTGAACAAGTTAATGCTGCAGCTTTTCTAACAACACTTGAAGGTAAGATACTAGAAGCAAATATGAAATCATGTGAACTTCTTGGGTATTCATGGGATGAATTAATGCAATTATCTCTGCAGGATATTCTCCCAGCATCAACTGATTGGCTATCCTTAATTGATGAAATATCTGCAAAAGGTGGTATCAATTATGAAACTGAAAACATAAAAAAAGATGGGTTTCATGTCCCTGTGGAAATAAGCACCTCTCTTTTTAAAATGGAAAAAGAACCTGTGATGCTAGCATTAATCAATGACATTACTGAGCGTAAGAACGCTGAGAGGAAATTAAAGGAAAGTGAAAAGAAATATCGAGGTTTATTTGAATGTACAAATGATGGAATCATTGTTCTTGATGCACGTGGTGAAATACTTGATGTAAACAAGAAAGCAATGGAGTTATTAGATCTTGAACTAGAAGAGATGATAGGAAATAACTTTCTAAACCTTGAATTACTCACTCCTAAATCATTATCAATTGTTGTAGAACAATTTGAGCAATTATTAGTAGATAGAATTGCACGAAGTCATGAAACAGAAATTAAAGATAATAACGGAGAGATTCTAAATATTGAGCTTAGCTCATTTTTCCTTCTTAGAAGGGAAGATGATGTAGTAAATTTTGTGGTAAGCATTAGGGATATTAGTGATAGAAAAAAAGCCGAGGTTAAACTTATTCATGAGCGTCATCTACTGCAGATGTTGATGGATAATATGCCAGATTCTATTTATTTCAAAGATGAGGAAAACAAGTTTATAATGGTAAACAAGGCAAAAGCCGCTCATTCAAATGTTAAGCCAAGTGATATGATAGGTAAAACTGATTTTGATTTCTTTTCTGAAGAAGAAGCCAAAAGGATTTCTGAGGATGACGAAGATGTAATGAGAAACGGCAAATATATTATAAACAAAATTGAGAAATTTACAAGCCCTGAAGGTTTTGAGCGATGGGTTTTAGTTACTAAGGTACCTCGATTTGATGAAGAGGGAAACATAATTGGTACTATGGGTATATCACGTGATGTAACCGAATGGAAGCGACTAGAGGAATTACATAATAAAGAAAAAAATCAGTAGAACATTGCGATTCTATTTTTATATTTTTACGCGGGGAGGGAGATTTGAACTCCCGTGATCGTAAGATCAATGGATTAGCAATCCATCGCCGTGCCGGGCTGGGCCATCCCCGCATATCAAAGATGGGAATAAAGCAATTTGATAAAAAGGTTATGTCCTAGCTATATTAAAACAAATATATTAAAATATAGCTGGTTTGTTATATTTATCATAATGGAGGACTGGACTGAAAAATACAGGCCAAGAACACTTGACGATGTTGTTGGAAACGAGCGTGCTGTAACAGCACTTAGGAAATGGGCTAGCTCCTGGGTTAAAGGAATTCCCAAGAAAAGAGCAGTGATATTGTCAGGTAAACCGGGTATTGGTAAAACAAGTTGTGCTCTTGCCCTTGCATATGAAAATGGATGGACGATAATAGAACTAAACACCTCAGATGCGAGAAATGCAGAAAAAATTAAAAAAGTTGCGACATCAGGTGCAATAAATGAAACATTCGATGATCAAGGTAGATTTTTTTCATCTAAGAAAGGAGGTAGGAAATTAATAATCTTGGATGAAGCTGATAACCTGTATGAAAGAATAGAGCATTCAAACACAACAAAAAATGATTTCAGTGATAAAGGTGGTAAAAAAGCTATTGTCGATACAATTAAAATTACAAATCAACCGATGATTTTGATAGTAAATGATTACTATGGTCTTATAAAAGGTAGTGGTGAAAGTTTAAAACAAAGTTGTAATTTGATAAAATTCTATAACCCTTATCCAAATGCAGTTTTTAATTTACTGAGAAGAATATGTAATGAAGAAGATGTAACAGTTGATCAGAAAGTATTACAAATAATTGCAGATAGATGTAAAGGTGATATCCGCTCAGCGGTAAATGATATTCAATCAATTAGTCTTGATAGAAAACAAGTTGATGTTCAATCACTTGAGGTTTTAGGTTATAGAGATCGTGAGAAAATTATTTTTGATGCACTTAGAGAAATTTTCAAAACTAAGAATATACAAAGCATAAAAGAAACTATGCATTTATTAGATTTGGATCCTGGTAGTGTTTTACACTGGATAAATGAAAACTTACCAAATGAATACAAAGATTTTAATGATCTAGTAAAAGGCTATGATTCTTTATCAAAGGCAGATGTTTTCTTAGGTCGGACATATCGTAGGCAAAATTTTGGATTATGGTCATATGCTAGTGATATTATGAACTGTGGAGTTGCATCTGCAAAAACACATGATTATCCAAATGAGCGATATAATTTTCCTATGTGGCTTAGAGAAATAAAAAATAGCAAACCTGTTAGAGATATGAGAGATTCAATTATTAATAAAATTAGTAAAGCCTGTCATAATTCAAATAATAAAAGTAAGGATTTTCTTTTTACGTACTTGGTATACATGTTTAGAAATGACACTAATTTCGCTATTAAAATGAAAAAGAGATTTGATTTTTCTGAAACTGAAATAAAATACATCCTTGGTAAGAATTATTTACATAAACTTGAAGAAATACTTAGTAATTCTGAAACTAAAATCGATGTAGAACCATTAAAGGAAATTACTACAGATAGTCCTATTGTAGAAGAAGTAAAAGAAAGTCAGCAGCAGAGCTTATTTGATTTTTGATTTCAAATCTTCGAGTTTTTTCATTGCATCTACTGCTTGTTCTTTATATTGATCTTTAAGTTTATGATATGTATCATCAGAAATCTGCTTTGATCGATGTTGTTTTTCTATATCTTTTAGAATTGACATTAGAAGTGCCTTTTTTGAATTTAATAGCTCTTCAGATTCACTTCCTTGATCGATAATTTTTGATTTTTGCCTTTGAAATGAGTATAAAGTAAGAACAATTACGAGAATAATAAGAAGTGCTATAAGAATTATAATATACCAGCTTAATGGAGTTTCTGTAGGTTTATAAAGTAATAGACTAAAATAACCACCTGCTTGCAGATCTTCCCCGGAGAATATATTTTCTTCATCAAATGTAACTGATATGGATGTTGTATTATAGGTTACCATCTTATTAAATTCTTCAACGTTATTACTAAGTTTATAGGAGATTATTACTCGGATTGATGTGTCTTTGGAAATGTTTAGGGCTGATATATCACACAGATATTCATTACCGGTTGATTCATAGGGTATATTATTGTTATTAACAAGAATGTTAATATCTTCATCTACTTTGTTTTGCAGCCAAAATGTAATAGTGCTATAAGTCTCATTTGTTATACCTTGAATTGTTAAGCTTTCTTCAACTATTAATGAATTATCATCTGTAGTAATTAAAATATTATATGTGTCGGTGCTTAGATCTTCTTCTGATGCTATTGCAGAGGATATGTATATGGATATTATGCAACTTATTAGTAAGCAAATAATTATTTTTTTCATAATCTCCCAGATGGGATTATATTGTTTAGGTATTTATGTATTTCTCTAATTAACAAGCTTTTTTTATTAAGAAATTAAAAATTTGAGTAATCTCTAATCGGTTTTTTTAGATTTTTACTTTCTGAAACTTACTTGATGCATATCTAAATGATTCGCTGTTTCCGCCTTCAGATAGTATTTTTAGATAATTTGGTATAACATTTACTATATTTGTTATTGTTATAACTCCAAGTAAATCTCCGTTTTTTGATGTAACAGGGATTTTCTTAATTTTATTTTTACCCATTAACTCAGCAGCATCTTTTATATCTGCCATTGGATGAATCGTGATAATATCTTTTGACATGATCTCATTAATTTTTGTTTCCTGCGGATCTTTTTTTAATGATTGCCCTTGAAATAATATCTCTCTCTGTAATAATTCCCATCATTGATCCTTCATTTGTAACAATCATACAACCAATTTTATAATCATTATATTTTTTACAAGCTTCTAAAATAGTATCATTACCATCAATTGTTATTACATTATTAGCCATTATCTTATTTACTAGCAGAGAACCACTATATATGAAATAAATTTTTATTATGAAACTTTGTCTTATTATTTTCAAAAATAACCATAAGAAAAAACATTTGTCACACTAAATTTCTTATTAAGTATAAATTTAACGAAAGAAGTAAAAGCATGTATTATGTTATCATCTTATTATATGAGGATTAGAAATATCCAGTTGAAATCAATTGAAGCAAGACGTTATATAAACCGTAATGAACGTCCAAAACAGGTTCGAATCGATCATAACAGTACAGTGACTCAGATATATGACATTAAAAACGATAAAGCTACTATTGATTTTCAATATACAGCAAGCTATGGACCTATAGGTATGGTTAAGCTCGAAGGATCATTACTTTTAGAAGATGAAAAAGCAAGAAAAATCGCAAATGACTGGAAAAATACACGTAAAATGCCTGATCAGATCGCAAGCCATATACATACTGCTGTTATGCATGCGTGTGTACCAGAAGCAGTTGGCTTAGCAAAAGACCTTGGATTACCTCCGCCGATTCCTTTACCACAGGTTAGATTAGGAACTGATCCAAAGAAAGGGCAAATAGCCGGACCCGAAGTAGCATAAAAAGCTACTCGAGCCTTTTTTATAATTCACATATTAACAATCCTAATAAATCAAAATATACATACCATTTGCAAATGAAAGCAATAGTAATTTCAATCGGTGGGTCAGTATTATTCTCAGAAGATATAGATATCTCGTTTTTCAATCAACTCATAGTATTGCTAAAAAAGTCAAGTAAAAAAAATAAAATTTTTATTGTAGTAGGCGGTGGAAAAACAGCAAGGACATATATAAAACTTGGACGAGAACTAAATTTTAATGAAAAAACATTAGATGAGATAGGTATTAAGATAACAAGAATAAACGCAGAGATACTTGCAAGAATACTAAAGATATCAAACAAGGATATTCCATTTACTACAAAAGAGGCAAAAGATATAGACAAACCAATTGTAGTTATGGGTGGAACAACACCAGGTCATAGTACAGATATGGTTGGTGCTGAACTCGCAGAAAAAACACATGCAGATAAATACATTATCGCAACAAACGTAGATGGTATCTATGATAAAGATCCAAATAAATATAGCGATGCAAAAAAACTAATTAAGGTGTCAATAAAAAAATTAATAGAAAAATATGGAGCAAATTGGAGTTCAGCAGGTAAAAACATAGTGATTGATGGTCCTGCTTTAGAAATTATTCAAAGAGCAAAAATACCAACATTTGTAGTAAATGGAAAAAAACTAGATCAACTTGAAAAAGTTATTACTAACCAAAAATTTAATGGTTCAACAATTAAATTATAAAAAAAGAAAAAAAGGATATCCTTTTTTTTTATCTTACAAAATCGATTTCGAACTTTGGACTTGTTACTACTTGTCTAGTTGGACGAGCTTCAAGTGAAGAGCTTGTTTTTGGACCAAGAAGATTAGGAGACTGCACTCCAGTCATTATTGCCATAACACGACATTTCCCTTCAAATTCAGGTAGTACACGTGCACCTAGTATTACATTAGAATAACAATCTAGATCCTGAGTAAGTGTTTTTGCTACATCTTGAACGTATTTCAGGCTCATATTTGGTCCACCTGTAATATGAATTAAAGCTCCATTTGCTCCCGTGTAGTCAACATTTAGTAATGGATGATTTAAAGCTTCGTTTACAATTGTCTCAACTCCTGCATCCTCATCTGCTTCTCCCCAAAGCATAACTGAAAGTCCACCTGAATCCATAATAGTTTTCATATCTGCATAATCCAAATTAATCAATGATGGGACCGTATTTGTCTCCGAAAGTCCTTTAACTGTTTCAGCTATCATCT
>JAUWIE010000077.1 GCA_030605515.1 Thermoplasmatota archaeon | reverse complement strand
TTAAGCAACTATTTATATTCCAAAATTGTTACAATATTTTGAAATGATATTGGCTTGATTTTCTTCTGTTAGAAAAGAATTCTAGGGTGCTATATTTTTGTTAAAATTATGATACATAAACACCTGACGAAAATCAGTGTTTAATGATAAAGATGTTGTTTTTCTTGAAAAAATCGCAGAAAGAATTAGTGATTTTATCATGTGAATTTATTTTCTCGAAGGAAGTAATTTCGGGATAACACAACCAAATTGTTTTACAGAAAAATATAAATATAGGTATATCACATGGATTATATGTAAATAATGCATAATTATTTACCTGAGGAAAATTCATGAAAAAAGAGTCAATGAAGAAGACCATTTCTTTACTGTTAATAACACTGTTTTTCATATCAGTTACATGTTCGGTATATGCTTCACATGGATCAAACGATGTTCAAACCAAAGATAATGTTTCAATAACTGTTGAAATTAATCGTATTAGATGCTTTGAGACCATTGATTTTTTTTCCGATCCCGATTTCTATGTAAAAATTTTTATCAATGAAAACGAGTTTCAAAGCCCAATATGGAAAAACAGTAGATATATCGATGATGTAGGTTGGTCTGCAACATGTATGGTTCCAGATTATGTTGAATGGGTTGATATCAGAATTCAGCTTTGGGATTGGAATATATTTCTTAGAGATAAATTATGTGATCTTGATGGCAACTCTGGATCAACTCAAAATAATCATGAAGTAAATCTTTTTTACAGTCTTAAAACAGGTCATTGGACTGGTGATGATCAAATTGGTGATCCTAGTGGATATGGACGTCTTAATGGCTGCGATGATGGAAGTCTTTACACAAAAGATCAGGACTGTGAACTCTGGTTTGATATTTATCAAATAGATAATGATGGCGATGGCATTCCTCAATGGATCGAAGAAAATATTTACCATACTAGTCCTGCTGTTAATGATGCCTATATAGATCCTGATAATGATAATATTCCACTGTGGTGGGAGTGGAAATGGGGATACAACCCTTTTGTTTATGATGATCATGATACTTTAGATCCAGATAATGATGGTATAGAAAACATTGAAGAATTTATTACAAATGAATGGGTTTACTCAGATCCCTTCAGAAAAGATCTATTTGTCGAGATGGATTTAATGGAAGAAGGACCTAATGGAGAGCAAACCGTTTTTCCATATGGATCAGTTGAGTTACTTCGTGATGCATATCATAAACATAATTGGATGTATCATTTTGATGATGGCGATATTGGTGAGGGTGGAGGAGAGCTGATACCGTTTGATGAAGAAACAAATGATTCAGAGCTAGGGGATATTTATAATGAATATTTCCTCCACGGAAATGAAAGTTTTTGGCGACGAGGAATTTTTCATTATGGTCTTTTTATCTATAATTATCATCTTCATGGAGGAAATGCATTTGGTACAAATGCTTTTCAGATATCAAGTAATTATTTAGAAGATAAAGTAAAAATTCCGCATTTGAAAAGAGATATTGTGTATGCCAGTGCATTTATGCATGAAACCGGTCATACCCTTGGGATTTTCCATTTTAATACACCAGGGTGTGATGATCAAATGTCTAAGTTTCCGTATCAGAAAAACTTTTGGATGTGGAGACCATATAAAAGCGTGATGAACTATGGTTACATGTACAAAATGGTTGATTACTCTGATGGTTCACATGGCCAGAATGATTTTGATGACTGGAATAGAATGGATCTTACATTTTTCCAAAATGGTGAATGGTAAAATTATATGTCATATGGTAATTTAGCTGGACGTAAATCAAAATTAACCATAGGGATAAATACAAGTCCCATTTGACCTATTAATCTTCGACCAAAAATCGGTTTTGGGATAAGTCGTGGGCGATTCCAATAATTTCTTTTCCATGTGTTCCTACAGTTTTCAAAATATGCATCTTCATAGTTACCCTGGAAATTATTCATTGAGATTTCATTATTCCATGAGTCTTCCAGTTTAATCCCATAGTTATTATTAATGATGTTATTTTCTGAAATGATATTGTTGTTATTTTTACTTGAATTTGGAGATTGGAACCAATAACCTATAAATATCCCATGAAACGTGTTATTTTCAATAGTGTTTCTTGTAATAGTATTGTTACATGAAGAAAACGCAATATTAATCCCATTATAGTTGTTATCTTTTATATTGTTCTTAGTAATATAGTTGTTATCTGATCTTATTAGATTAAGGGTGAAACCGTCATTTTTTAAGATTTGATTATTATGAATGATGTTTTCTTCTGATTCTTCAACATCTATTGCAAACCATTGACTATTTGTGATAGTGTTATCTTCTATATTATTTTTTGATGAATTATACAGTACTATTCCTGCAACGTTGTATGTCATTATATTATTGGTAATTTGGTTGTTAGATGAATCACCTAGATAAATGCCATAGACATTATTGGTAAAGCTATTATCAATCATTTCATTATTAGACGATCCAAACATTCCAATTGGTACACCATTGTTTTTGAACATATTATCAGCAATAATGTTATTATTAGATACAATGACTATAGCAATATTGAGTCCTCTACCATAAAGGTCATCTGTGGTGTTTTGAATGGTAAATCCAGAGATTTTTACATAATCAGCTATCACAAAAAAAATATCATTGCCGTTCCCATTGCCATCAATTATGGTATTTTCTTTATCCTCTCCTTTTAACCAAATTGTTTTGTTTATGGTTATATTATTTTCAAAATAAATGCCACTATATACAAAGATGGTATCACCATTTTTTGCATCAGTAATAGCATCTTGTATACTGCTATAGTTTCCTGGTCCTGATCCACCAACATATAAAATATCTCCGTTAAAACCTAAAAATATTTGCTCATTTGTTTCATAGGTATAATTGATTTCTGGGAGTGGTATTCCTTGAGCTGATGCATAACCACTAACGATAAAAATTATGATAACAATTGAGATTATTACCTTTCTTGAAAATGTAATATTCCTTGATGATCTATTATTAAATGTATTCATTAATAAGTATTATATGTAATAGATTATATAAATTTTTGCAAATTTTGTCGTTTAATAGTTATAATTCTTTTTTTTTCAGCACTCAAGATCTTCATCATCACCAATAAAGGCTCAGAAAGGGTTCGCTCATCACAAAAACAAAAAACAAAAAGGTCACATTTTAATATTTCTATTGATTAACCCATAACATTCCAGATCTTATTCTTCCACAGACCTCTAAGGATACTAATATCTTGATTCACTGCTGTCTTCTTTCCATCTTTTATAATTATTTCCCCTTGTTTTGTCACACCGATTTTGATAAAGGGTGTTTTTTCTTTTCCCAAGGTTTTTTCTAAATCAGCTATATACTCATTTTTAACCTCAATAATCCATCGTGTATTTGTCTCGGAAAATAGTTTATAATCAGTACGTAAACCAGGATTTATTTTTAATAGATCAACAGTAGCTCCGATATCTCCACCGATTGCCATTTCAGATAAACAAACACCTATACCACCCTCACTTACATCATGACAAGAAGCAATAAATTTTTTATCTATTGAAGAAAAAATACCATTCATACATTTCTCAAGAAGTTTTGAATCTGTCTTTGGAACATTTCCACCATTAATCCCTAGAGTTTTATAGTATTCAGAACCACCCATTTCATCATCAGTTTCTCGCCCAATTAAATAAATAGGGTTTCCTATTTTTTTGAAATCAACAGTTATACATTTTCTAATATCAGGGACAATACCAATACCAAGGAGCTCAGGAGTTGG
This sequence comes from Thermoplasmatota archaeon, assembly GCA_030605515.1. Classification (GTDB taxonomy): domain Archaea; phylum Thermoplasmatota; class E2; order DHVEG-1; family DHVEG-1; genus JAUWIE01. Next base: position 2,550 of record JAUWIE010000077.1, on the reverse strand, counting down.
AGGAACAGCTGTTTTTACCGATTCATTATAAAAACTCACATTGCCTGATAAAAATGGTAAATGAAGCTTCCGAGCCATATCACCTAATCCCCTACAAGCCTCATAGAATTCACCCATACGTTCTGGTTTTTCAGGATTACCAAAGTTAAGACAGTCACATAATGAATCAGGTCTTGCACCAACAGCTACCAAGTTTCGGCATACTTCATCAACCGCAGAACAAGCACCCCAATATGGATCCAGCTCCATAAAACAAGGATTAACGTCTGCAGTGACAGCAAGCCCTCTAAATGAATCCTCAAGTGGTTTTATAACAGAGGAATCACCATGGGATTCAAACCCAAGTCTTCCTTGAAGAGGTTTAATAACTGTATTACCACGCACCTCATGATCATATTGACGTATAACCCACTCCTTAGATGCAATATTAGGAGAACAAAGAAGCTTCTTTAAAACATCGTTTAGATCAGGCATAGAAAAACTCTTTACTTCATCTTTTGACTTATTATTCTTTGGTAAAACAAAAGGTCTTTTACAGCTATCATAAACAGGGCCACCAGTTAAAAAATCTAGATCCATTTCAAGAATCAATTCTCCTTTGTAAAAAACACGGGTGATCTTTTCCTTAATTACCTTTCCAACCGGGACAGCAGTAACATCCCATTGTTTACAAATATGAAGAACCTTATCAACATTAGCAGGATCAACTAGAAACATCATACGCTCTTGACTCTCAGAGACCCATATCTCCCAAGGAGCCAGCCCTTCCTCTTTAAGAGGAATATCATCAAGATGAATTTCAGCACCAAAACCAGCAGCATAAGCAAGCTCCCCACAGACACAGGAAAGACCTCCACCACCAAAATCCTTTAGGCCCTCAAGAAGTCCTTTTTTGTTACATTCAAGTGTTGCATGAATAACAGGTTCTTTTGTAATAGGATCACCGACTTGAACTGCAGACCGACTGCTCTTTTCACTATCATCAGTAAGCTCAGCTGAGGCAAAGGTTACACCATGAATCCCATCTCGACCTGTTTTACCACCAACATAAACATATACATTCCCAGGTGCCTTAGCCCTGCTATGAATAAGCTCTTTTTTGTCTAAAATACCAATACAGCCAACATTAACAAGACAGTTACCTGTATAACCCTCATGGAAATATACCTGGCCAGAAAGAGTTGGAATACCAATACGATTACCATAGTCCTTTATACCATCAACTACACCCTTGAACAAATATCGAGGATGCTTAACCCCCTTTGGCAACTTCTCAAAAGGATAATCCAAAGGACCAAAAAACAATGGATCAACAAAAGCAATAGGTTGACTACCCATACAGACAACATCACGAACAATACCACCAATACCAGTAGCTGCACCACCATATGGTTCAATAGCAGAGGGATGATTATGTGATTCAAGCGCAGCACAATAATAATAATCACTGTCAAACTCTATTACACCAGCATCCTCACGAGCCACAATTCTATTTTCCTCAATACCATAAATATATTCCTTCAAAGGAACCTTGGAGGATTTATAACAACAATGCTCTGACCATGCCTGACCCAACGCCTGAAGCTCAACGCTTGTTGGTAAACGATTTTTACTTTGAAAATACTCCCGGATACGTTTCATCTCATCAAGAGCAAGTGCCAAACCCATTTTATTGCTGATCTCCTGCAATTGGTTATCATCAGCAGAAAAAAGATCAATTTCATACAAATCAAAAGAAGTATTCCTTTTTTTAAAGATATACTCAATATCCAATTTTATTACACTCCCCAAACGATGACATATTATTTTTCAATAATTTCAATATCATAAGTATGAATAACCGGGTTTGTAAGAAGCTTCTGACACATCTCCTCTGCCTTATTCTTAACATCATTTTTGTTTTTTCCATCCATCAAAAGATCAACAGTTCTAATAGTCTTTACCTCTTTAACGGTCATAAACCCAAGGAGTTGTAACGCCTTTAATGTATTAGCTCCTTCAGGATCTGAAATACCCTTTTTAAGTCCGATTTTTACTTTTACTTCATACATTAAAATCTGAGTAGAAAAACAAAGAATATATTGATAAGGTTATCGTTTAAAAAAAATTAGATTCCATATAAAATTTCTCTTATGTTATCATGAAATTCATCAAGACTCCCATCATTTGAAATAATAATATCAGCAGACTTAATAACAGTACCAAGTCCCCATCTTAGTTCTCTTTTGTCACGCTCTTGCAAATCCTTAATATTTTTGCTATCATCCATTCGTTTACGATGTAACACTCGTCTTTGCCGAGTTTCGTTTGAAGCAATGATGGCAACTACCTTGAAATCATTAACAAGTTCCTTTATAAAAAAATCGATTTCCTCAACATTACGAATACCATCGATTATAACGATATTTGCTATTTCTAACAATTTAATTTTTTCTACTGTTCTGCGCGCCCAGATATCCATCCCATGTTTCTTTCGCATATTATCAGCGACTTTCCCAACATTTTCATCATTAAGATTAAGTCCGCGATTTTTCACCTCTTCCCATACTG